>JANMQL010000125.1:0-1581 GCA_031370475.1 Hyphomicrobiales bacterium
GAAGCCGGTGGACGCCCTACACGTGCACAACTATGCCTCGCCCAAGACCGTCAGAACGGTGGCCGAAGCCATTTGGGCAGACATGGTATTGACCGAGCCCTTGCCGGAATCGCTTGGCCACATAGACCCAGGACAGGTTAGCCCCGCCCTCGCCCTCACTCAGCTCATCTTGCTGTCCCACCTATTCCAGGCCAAGCGCGGCTGATTGTTTGTATCCCTTTGACGTCCGTACCCGTCCATGTGGGTCAGATCAACCGAGGAGGCACTCAATTGAGTAACAACATGGGCTCGAGCGACCGCAAACTGCGGGCCTTCGTCGTCGCCCCAGTGCTTGTCGTCGCTGGCCTGCTTGCCGGACCGACGGGGTGGCTGGCCATCGTGCTCTACACGCTGGCAGCAGTTATGTTGGCGACTGCCGTGGCAGGTACCTGCCCGCTGTACCGGATGTTCGGTCTGCGGTCCTGCCCACTGCCGGGCGGCAGTGCACCCGCTGCCGGGCGCCGCGCCAGCCACTAGCACCGGAGGATGGTCGCCCTGGACGTGCGTGACCGACTCGCCGCCGAGGTCCCCGGCCTGCTCAGATACGCACGCACGATCGCGCGCGAGGAATCCCTGGCCGAGGACCTCGTACAGGAAACGCTGCTGCGTGCCCTGCAGCAAACCGATTCCTTCCGCGCCGAGGCGTCCTTGGCCACCTGGCTGCACCGCATCCTGCACAACCACGCCGTCGACGTCTTCCGCCGCAACCGAGAGGACGCGACGGAAGACATCGCCAGCGAGGTGGAGGCCAACTGGCGCGCCGACCGCTACACCGTCGACGCGGGCACCGTGGTCGAACGGGCCGAAGACCGCGAGGAACTGCGCGACGCCCTGGCGCGGCTCCCGATCATCTACCGCACCGCGGTTGTCCTGCACGATTTGGAGGAACTGACCGTGGCTGAGATCAGCGCCGTGCAAGGCATCGGACTGCCGGCCGCAAAGCAACGCCTACGCCGAGGCCGGATGATGCTCGTCACCGCGCTTGCGCAGGGGGAAGCGCGCCGCGACGCGACGCGAGCCGTCCCGCTGCGGTGCTGGGACGCTCGCAGGAAGATCTCCGACTACATGGACGACGACCTTGCGCCGCCTGAACGGCACTTGGTTGAACGCCATCTGCAGAGCTGCCCCACCTGTCCACCGCTCTACAGCGCCCTGACGGGGACACGGGTGGCACTTGGCGCGCTGCGCGACCCTGACACCGTCATTCCAAGTGCGCTTGCGGACCGGATCTTCTCGTTGCTTGGTCGGGGCCGGCGCCCAGAGCGCTAGGCAGGTTCGGGCAGGGTCCCGGCGACGTCGAGACGGTATGCCTGCGTTCTGGACCACTGTGCAGTCACGCTGAAACGGTCCCCTCGCACCAGCGTCCGCCGCCATTCAACCGGCTTGTTCTTCATGCAACCCACGCGGGCGATAGCGAGCGCAGCGATACCAATGCCGACGCCAAGGAGCCTGCGTTCCCTTTCGTCGGGAACGACGCCTTCGATATGTTCGCGGCCGCCCGTCAGAACGATCCCGCTGCGGTTGAGCTCGTCGTAGAGACCG
>JANMQL010000142.1:0-8097 GCA_031370475.1 Hyphomicrobiales bacterium
GCGCCGTCGGCGGGCACGCGAGTCATGGTGCCGGGTTCCATCACCGCCAAATCCTCGAGCGCGTGATAGCGCACCCCCTGACGTGCCTTCCGGGCGGCGCGTGCCGGCCCCGCAAGCTCGTCCCATTCCGTCTTCCAGTCATTGACCACGGCCGGGCCATAGGTCTCGGTCAGGCCGTAGAGATGGGTGACGTTGAAGCCCTGTTCCGCCATTGCGGCAAGCACCGCTTCCGGCGGCGGCGCAGCCGCGGTGAAGAACTCGACCTTTTGGGAGAGAGCGCGCTTATCCTCGGGCGGTGCATTGAGAATCGTGGACATAACAATGGGCGCGCCGCACAGATGCGTGACCTTGTGTTCCGCCAGCGCCTCCCAGATCGCCCTGGAGCGCACCCAGCGAAGCGTCACATGGGTGCCGCCCACGACCGAGATCGACCACGGAAAGCACCAGCCGTTGCAATGGAACATGGGCAGCGTCCACAGATAGACCGGATGCTTCGGCATCGAGGCGGTGAGCACATTGCCCTGGGCCAATAGATAGGCGCCGCGGTGATGATAGACGACGCCCTTGGGATTTCCTGTGGTGCCGCTGGTGTAATTGAGCGAGATCGCCTCCCATTCGTCGGCGGGCCACGGCCAGTCGTAATCCGGATCGCCGCTGGCGACGAATTGCTCGTAGTCGAGCGAGCCCAACCGCTCACCCTCGACGGCAAATTCCGGATCGGTGTAGTCGATGACGATGGGTTTCGACATCTTTGCCAGGCCAAGGGCCTCCTTCGCCATCCGCGAGAATTCCCTGTCGGCGATCAGGATTTTGGTTTCCGCATGATCGAGCGAAAAGGCAATCGTGGCGGCGTCGAGCCTGGTGTTGAGGGTGTTGAGCACCGCTCCCGTCATCGGCACGCCATAGTGGCATTCGAGCATGGCCGGCGTATTGGCGAGCAGCACCGAGACGGTTTCGCCTTTCCGAATTCCGGCCTTGACGAGCGCCGAGCCAAGCCGGCGCGAGCGCCGGTAGAATTCCGCATAGGTGGTGCGCGCCTTGCCGTGGATTATGGCGGTGCGGTCCGGATAGACGGCGGCCGAGCGCGCCAGGAACGTGATCGGCGTCAGAGGCTGGTAATTGGCGGGGTTCTTGGGGAGATCGGCTTCGTAAACGGACATGGCGCATCCCTGTGTAAACAGGATGCCTCATATCGCACAAACGGCCGGATTTAAAGCGAAGCGAGGCTCTCGTTGTAGCGCCGTGTCGCCGCCAGCCGGCTGTGCCAGCGGGCGACCGGTCCGGCGATCCACCAGCCGAGAAATGCCAGCGCGATGCCGGCATAGCCATCGACCGCATAGTGCCAGCCAAGATGCACCGAACCCAGGAGGATCGCCACCGCATAGACGGCAAAAGCGATCCCCATGCCCCGCGAGACCCTCCAGAAGGTAAGCGCGAACAGAACCGCCGAAGCATTGTGCATCGACGGGAAGGCGGAAATGCCGACGGCTACCGACTTGCCCGTATAGCCATCCCATAGCATTTGCTGGACTTCGAGGCTCCACAGCGTGATGCGCCCGTCCACCCCGTGCAGATAGGCGAAGAGACCGGTGAAGGGATCCGGCGAAAGGCCGATGCCGCTGTAATAGGCCGGGCCGGCCGAGGAGAACAACACAGCGAGAAGCCCGCCGCCCAGCCACCAGACGATCATGTAAGAGAGAAAGAACCTTGTGCGCAACTCGTCCGCCGTCTTGCGGAATCCAAACCAGAACCAGGCGCCGAACAGCGCCAGGAACCAGAAATTATAGGCGATATTGAAAGCGAAGGTGACATAGTCGTAGCCCAAGACGGGCTGTAGCCAAACCCAGGGATCGGTGCCGAAATGCAGGGCACGGTCGAACTTCATGAGCCATTCGTCCCAGGAGAACGGGACAATCCGCGGGATGGCCGGTTTCAGTTCGATCATCGCCTTGTTGAAGAAGATCATGGCGGCGAAGACCGGCAAGCCATTGACGATGCGTACCGGTTTGACGGCGAGCTCGCGCAGTTCCCCGGCCAGGGCCATGATTGGACTTGGCGGCTTCTCGACCACACCGTATCGAACCAGCCGCAGCACCAGCATTGCCATCAACCCAACCGGCACGGTGAGTGTGAGGAGGCCCATTAACATGGCAAAAATCGTGGTCTGCCGGTAACTGTCAAGGCCCGACAATATCGCCCAGTTAGTCGCCAGATAGAGTGCCGGAACGGCGAAGAAGATCCATTGCGCGGCGAAACTCTGAATCAGGAGCGCCGGGAGCCGGCGCCAGCGTGGTGCCGTTGCCGCAATTGCCGTAAGCGTGGTGTCGGTCATGATCTGGCGGGCCCGGAGTGCGGTTCAAAACGCAGATGTTTGCCGCCAAGGCCTTGATTTTGGGTTAAGCACCAGCCAGCGCCATTAACCAATGCGGCAATCTCTTACTCCGGATCGGTGCCTTCGAAATGGCCGCGATCGCCTTGCTTGGCGCGGTACAGCGCATCGTGGGCCGTGGCGATAAGGCCGTCCGCCTCGCTGCCGTCGCGCGGGGCAATGGCGATGCCGATCGAGGCTCCGACATCGATGATATGTCCGCCGATCTCGTAGGGTTTCCGGATCGACTCGACCAAGCGGTAAGCGAGCTTGGCGATGCCCGAAGGCCGGTTCACATCGCATTGCAATACCACGAATTCGTCGTCGCCCACCCGCGCCACCGTGTCGGCCGAACGCACCGTGGCCTTCAACCGCTGCGCCACCGCCTTGAGCAGCAGATCGCCGGCGCTGCGGCCATAACGGTCATTGACCGGTTTGAAGTGGTCGAGGTCGATGAAGTGAAGGGCCGCCACCTCGCCGCGCCGCACCCGCAACAGGGTTTGGTGCAGCCGCTCCTGCAGAAGCGTCCAATTGGGCAGGTCGGTCAGCGCATCGTGGTGGATCAGGTGAGCGACCATGTCGCGGTCGCTGCGCTGCTGGGTTACATCGAGATAGGTGGTGACAAAGCCACCGCCCGCCAGCGGCACGCCGCGGATTTCCAGAATTGTACCATTAGGCCTGGTGCGCTCAAAGACATGTTCCTCGCGCCTGGCGGCAAGTTGCATGCGATCCTTCACATGCTGCTCGACGTCGCCCGGCCCGTATTCGCCGCGCGTGGCATTGAAGCGGAAAATCTGCTCGAGCGACGGCGGCCCGTATTCGAACAAATTGGGCGGATATTCGAGAAGCTGCTTCTGCCGCTCGTTGCACAGTACCAGCTTGAGATCCTTGTCGAACAGCAGAAGGCCGCCGGGGAAGTTGTCGATGACGGCGCGTAGCAGCCGGTTTTCCTCGCGCAGGCTGTCGATCGTCTCGCGCGGTGCTGCGGCGTGCAATTCGTCGAGGGTTTCAGTCAGGGCGGCAAAGGTCGAGGCGCGCATCTCTTGGCTCTTGTTCCCGTCGCGATTTTTCCAAGCGATCAGGGTTATGTAGGCGCGATGAATTTTGCATTAACGCCGCCGAAAATTCATGTGTTATTTCAATTGGATAACACAACTTCATGCAACCGAGATAAGCACCGCGGTTGCGTGCCTCTTGCCTTGCCACCGCCGGGCCGGAATATGTCATTCTGGAGAATATTTGGGAGAGAAGCCGGGAATGAGCCGCTATCACCAGACCTACGCCGCCTGGCGCGAGAACCCGGAAGCCTTCTGGGCCGAGGCGGCCCAAGCCATCGACTGGGTGAAACCCTGGGATAAAGTCTATGACCGGGTGGACGGGCTCGACCGCTGGTTCGTGGGTGCGGAATGCAACACCTGCTGGAATGCCATCGACCGGCATGTAATGGCCGGGCATGGCGAGAGGCTCGCCGTCATCTTCGACAGCGCCATCACCGGAACCAAGCAGCAATTCACCTATGCGCAGCTCCGCGATGAGGTGGCAACCCTCGCCGCCGCATTCGAGGACCTCGGCGTGCGCCGGGGCGACCGGGTCATTCTTTACATGCCGATGATCCCGCAGGCCTTGATCGCCATGCTGGCTTGCGCCCGCATCGGCGCCATTCACTCGGTCGTTTTCGGCGGCTTCGCTCCGGCCGAACTCGCCACCCGCATCAATGATGCCAAGCCCAAGCTCATCCTCACCGCCTCCTGCGGCCTGGAGCCCGGCCGAGTCATCGCCTACAAGCCGTTGCTCGACCAGGCGATCGACATTGCCGCCCACAAGCCTGAAGCTTGCGCGGTCTTCCAGCGCCCGCAAGCGGAAGCGGAACTATTGTCCGGCCGCGATCACGACTGGGCCAAAATCGTCGCCATCGCCCGCAGCCATGGCCGCCGCGCCGATTGCGTGACGGTGAAGGCCACGGACCCGCTCTATATTCTCTACACCTCCGGCACTACCGGCCAGCCCAAGGGCGTGGTCCGCGACAATGGCGGCCACATGGTGGCGCTCAAATGGTCGATGGCCAATATCTACGGCATCGCGCCCGGTGAAGTGTACTGGGCGGCTTCCGATGTGGGTTGGGTGGTGGGCCATTCCTACATCGTCTATGCGCCCCTCTTGCACGGCGCCACCACGGTCCTGTTCGAGGGCAAGCCGGTCGGCACGCCCGATGCCGGCACTTTCTGGCGTATCGTCTCGGAATATGGCGTCGCCGCCCTGTTCACCGCCCCCACCGCCTTCCGCGCCATCAAGAAGGAAGACCCGGACGGAAATTTCATCCGCAAATACGATCTGAAAGGCTTGCGCACCCTGTTCCTGGCCGGCGAGCGCGCCGATCCCGACACGGTGAAATGGGCGGAGACGCAATTGCACATTCCAGTCGTCGATCACTGGTGGCAGACCGAAACCGGCTGGGCCATCGCCGCCAATCCGGTCGGGCTTGGCATGCTACCGGTGAAGCACGGCTCGCCCACCGTGGCCATGCCCGGCTACGATGTCCGCGTCCTCGACGAGGGCGGCCATGAAGTGAAGCGCGGGCAACTGGGCGCCATCTGCGTGAAGCTGCCGCTGCCGCCCTCCTGCCTGCCGACGCTGTGGGGCAATGACGAACGCTTCCGGGCGAGCTACCTCGCGCATTTCCCCGGTTATTACGAAACGGCCGATGCCGGCTACATGGACGAGGACAGCTATTTGTACATCATGGCCCGCACCGACGACATCATCAATGTCGCCGGGCACCGGCTTTCAACCGGCGGCATGGAAGAAGTCTTGGCCTCCCATCCCAATGTCGCCGAATGCGCGGTGATCGGCATCGCCGATCCATTGAAGGGCCAGGTGCCGGTGGGCTTCGTCGTGCTCAAGGCCGGCGTGGCGCGCAGCCCCGCCGAGATCGAAAAGGAATGTGTGCAACTGATCCGCGATCGGATCGGCGCCGTGGCAAGTTTCAAGTGCGCCATGGTGGTTCCGCGCCTGCCCAAGACGCGCTCCGGCAAGATCCTCCGCGCCACCATGCGCAAGATCGCCGACAAGGAGGATTGGAAAATGCCCGCCACCATCGACGACCCCGCCATCCTTGGCGAAATCGCAACGGCGCTGAAGGGGAAGGGGATTGGGAGTTAGTAGGAACAACAAGTTTGCCACATGCCCACAATCCCGGCGAAAGACGGGAAGACGATAACGGGTGGCGACAAAAAATTTCGAATGCCTTGACCAATCTGCCCGCTCTGGCGGTTGATCCGCATCTCGGCTATCCATCACTTCCCTTCCGCAACGCCGATTCCGATGACTGGCAAATCTCCCCAACACGCCCGCTGGGCGCTCGGCATGATCTTTCTGCTGCAGGGCGTCATTTGGGGCTCCTGGGTACCGCATATTCCATTGGCCAAGGAACGCCTCGACGTCGGAACCGGCATTTTCGGCCTGGCGCTTTTGGCGATCGCCGCGGGAGCCGTTATCGCCATGCCGCTGGCCGGCGTGCTGATCAACCGCCTGGGCAGCGCCCGCATGACGGCCATGACCGGCATGCTGTCCGTCTTGGCTTTCCTCGGGCCGGTGCTGGCGCCGGCGCTGGCCAGCTTCATGGTCAGCGCCTTCTGCTACGGCATCGCCATCGGCAGCATGGATGTCGCGATAAATGCCCATGGCATCGCCGTCGAGAAGGCCTTGCGGCGGCCCACCATATCGCTGTTCCATGGCACCTTCAGCGTCGGCGGCATGGCCGGCGCGTTTCTCGGTGCCGCCGCCCTCGGGGTCATGGGCGAATGGACTCATGCCTTCCTGGTGACCATCCTGCTGACTGCCATTCACTTGGCCTGCCTGCCCTTCCTGTTGCCGGCCGCCATCGACCGGGGGCTGCCGGGCACCGGATTTGCCTGGCCGACCGGCGCCACAATCGGCTTGGGACTTCTGTGCTTTCTCGCGCTTATGGCCGAGGGCTCGGTGATCGACTGGTCGGCCATCATGCTGCGCCAGAGATTTGCCCTCGATGCTGGAACGGCGGCCCTCGGTTATGGATTGTTTTCGACCGGCATGGCGCTGTCGCGGCTGATCGGCGATGGCCTGCGGGTGAAATTCGGCGCCGTGCTCCTGGTGCGCGGCAGCGCTGTCATGACGGCCCTTGCTCTGGTGGCCGCCGCCGCCTTGCCCGGCCCATGGGCGGCGATTGCCGCGCTCGCCTTTGCCGGATTCGGCATCGGCAATATCGCGCCGGTGCTGTTTGCCGGTGGCGGCAGGCTTGAGCCGGAAGCGCCGGGACGCGGCATTGCCGCGGTAACCACGCTTGGCTATTTCGGCTTTCTGGCGGGGCCGCCGCTCATCGGCTTTGTCGCCGAAGTTACCGGCCTGCCTATGGCCCTGGGCCTCATGGCGGCCACGGCTCTGGTGATCGCCCTATACGCCGGCGCCGCTGCCGCTGCCGATACTTACTGAATCATCAAAGCTGGGCTACACTGGCGCCATGAGCTTCAAGAACAAGCGTGTCATCGTCACCGGCGCCGGCCGCGGTCTCGGCGCCGCGTTCGCCGTGGTCCTCGCCGATCAGGGCGCCGAAGTTATCATGTGCGGCCGCAATATCGAAAATCTCACCTCGCTGGCCGAGTCGATCAGACTGCGCACCGGAAGACGGCCCGAGACCCTGCACATCGATCTCGCCGATGTCAGCCAGGTGACGCTCGCCGCCAAGAAAATGCGCGATGACGGAACACCCCTCGACATTCTCATCAACAACGGCGCCCAATGGCTGCCCGGCAAGATGCATGAGCATGACGCCTATGCCATCAACAGCACGATTACCGGCATCGTCACCGGAACACTTTTGCTCACCCGCGGACTCATCCCCTTGCTGGAGAAATCCGGCGCCGGCGACATTCTCAACATCATCTCGATTTCGGGAATTCCCAACACGCCGCTGCTCGGCGCGTCCGTCGCCTATTATGCGGCAAAGCACGGTCAGGCCGGGATGACCGAAGGACTGCGGCAGGAGCTGAAAGGCCGTCCGGTGCGGGTGAGCGCCATCTATCCTTCCTACATCCAGGATATTTCGCCGCTCGATCCCACCGCCTGGAATGCGGGCCGCGCCACGGACTCGCCCGCCACCAACCGCGACGTGGTCGAGGCCTCGCTCTTCGCGCTCTCCCGACCGCGCCATGTGACCCTGGCGTCGATCGTCATCGACCCGGACCGGGGCGGGCTTTATTCCAGCTCGGAATGATCCGCGCCGGCCTGCCATCGGATATGCCGGCTATCACCCATGTGAGAACTTCAGTGCGCGAAAACCATCTCTCAGTCGAGCAGATGGCGGCGCGCGGCATCATCGCCGATATGGAAGCTGGCCACCTCGGCACATGGGTCGCCGAAGCCGAAGGCCGCATCGCGACTTTCTCGATGGCCGACCGGCGCGACGGCAGCATTTTCGCGCTGTTCGTCCTGCCGGAGCATGAGGGCCGCGGCTTCGGAACGGCATTGTTAGCGGCTTGTGAAAACTGGTTTCGGCAACAGGGTCTGCGCGAGGCGAACCTCAGCACCGGCCGTGACACCAAGGCGCACGCCTTCTATTTGCATCGCGGCTGGCTTGAATCCGATGGCGGCGCGAAAGCCGATCCGCAGGATATCTATTTCCGCAAGCGTCTCTAAAAACGATTTCGTCCAAGCTGAGCCAACGACCAAGTTGTATCATCCCGGCGAAAGCCGGG
>JANMQL010000148.1:0-3404 GCA_031370475.1 Hyphomicrobiales bacterium
TGTTGTCGCGGGTCAGCCGCTCGGCATCCTCGAGCAGCGCCACGATCCCGGGCTCAAGGCCCTGGCGCTCGCCGATCACGCTGATCTTGACTCCCGCCTGATGCAGCTCGGCCACATCCTGGCGGATAAAACGGCGCAGGAGATCGAGCAGGAAGGAGACTTCCTCGGCGGGACGCGACCAGTTTTCCGAGCTGAAGGAATAGATGGTCAGATATTCGACGCCGAACTCGCCCGCCGCCCGCACCGCTCCGCGCAACGCCTCCACGCCCTGCCGGTGGCCGGCCGAGCGCGGCAGGCCGCGGCCAGCCGCCCAGCGCCCATTGCCATCCATGATGAGGGCAACATGCCGGGGGCCGCGGGCCGATGGTGACTGGCTATTCACGCCCACTCCATCGCGTCAGACCTGCATGATCTCGGCTTCCTTGGCCTTGAGGGCGGCATCGATGTCCTTGATCGTCTCGTCGGTCATTTTCTGGACTTCGTCGGCCTTCTTCTTGTGCTCGTCCTCGCTGATGGCGTGTTCCTTCTCAAGCGCCTTGAGCAGGTCCATGCCGTCGCGGCGCACGTTGCGCACGGCGATGCGGGCCTTTTCGGCGTATTGATGGGCCACTTTGACCAGCTCCTTGCGGCGATCTTGTGTCAGATCGGGCATGCGCAGTCTTATGACCTGGCCCTCGGTCTGGGGATTGAGGCCGAGATTGGACGCCTGAATGGCCTTTTCGACGGCGATCACCAGGCCCCGGTCCCAGACATTAATCTGTAACAGGCGCGGTTCCGGCACGGTGATGGAGGCGATCTGGTTCAAGGGCATGGAGGCGCCATAGGCATCGGCGTGGATGGGCTCCAGGAGGGCGGCGGAGGCGCGGCCCGTGCGCAGGCCGCCGAATTCATGCTTCAGGGCTTCGACGGCGCCGTGCATGCGGCGCTTGAGTTCGGGGCCGTTATAGGGGGCGGGCTGGGCCATGGCATCAGTCCTTGGTGACGAGGGTAAAGCGCCCGGCGCCCTTCAGGATATCGCTGACGGCGCCGGGGGAGCGGATGGAGAAGACAACTACCGGAATCCCGTTATCCCGCGCAAGGGCGATGGCCGCCGGGTCCATGATGCGCAAATCCTTGACCAGGATTTCGCCGAAGGTGATGCGGTCGAAGCGCCGGGCGGCGGCATCGGTCTTGGGATCGGCGGAATAGACGCCATCGACGCTGGTGCCCTTGAACAGCGCATCGCATTGCAGCTCGGCGGCGCGCAACGCCGCGGCCGTATCGGTGGTGAAGAAGGGCAGCCCGGTGCCGGCCGCGCAGATCGCCACCCTGCCCTTTTCGAGATGGTGGATGCCCTTGGCGGGCGAATAGGTCTCGCACACGGTCGGCATGGCGATGGCCGAGAGAACGCGGGCATCGACACCCTTCGATGTCAGCACGCCCTGCATGGCCAGTGCATTCATCACCGTCGCCATGATGCCCATATGATCGGCCGAGACACGATCCATGCCACGGGCGGCACCGGCCAGGCCGCGGAAAATATTGCCGCCGCCGATCACCAGCGCCACCTGGGCGCCGGCCTTGACGCAGCCGATCACGTCGTCGGCGATACGGCCCACCGTTTCGAGATCGATGCCGTGGGGTTTCGGTCCCATCAGCACTTCGCCTGAGACTTTGAGAAGAATGCGCTTGTAGGCGAGTTTGGTCATGATGTTTGCGCCGCTGAATTGGAAAGTGCCCCGTCGCGGGGTTCATTCTAGACGCGGGCGAAACGATTCGCCTCAGTTCCCAGCCGCCGCCTTCGCCACTTCTGCGGCGAAATCGTCGTCCTTCTTGTCGATGCCCTCGCCGAGCTGCATGCGGACATAGCCCGCGAGCTTGATCGCGGCGCCCGCCTTGCCGGCGGCTTCGGCGATGGCCTGGGTCACGGTCTTGGCGCCGTCATGGACATAGGCCTGTTCGAGCAGGCAGTTGTCCTTGGCATAGGTCTTGAGGCCGGAGGCGATGATCTTTTCCATCACGGTGGCGGGCTTGCCGGCGTTCTTCTCCTCGAGAATGGCCTTCTCGCGGGCCAGCGTTTCGGGCGGAACCCCGGCCAGATCCATGGCCACCGGATTGGTGGCCGCCACATGCATGGCCAGCATGCGGGCGAACCGGTTGAGCTCGTCCTTCTTGCCGGCGGATTCGAGCCCCACCAGCACACCGATCTTGCCCAGGCCGGGAGCCGCCTGATTGTGCACGTAGGAGCCGATGACGCCATCCTTCACGGTGAGTGCTGCGGTGCGCCTGACCGTCATGTTCTCGCCGATCGTCGCCACCATCTCGGCCACATATTCGGCGACCGCGTGGGGCGAGCCCGGGAACTTCATGGTTTTGAGTTTCTCGGAATCGCCGCCGGCCTTGAGCGCCAGTTGGGCGATGGCCGCCACCATGGCCTGGAACTTTTCGTTGCGGGCGACGAAGTCGGTTTCGGAATTGACTTCGACGGCAGCACCCGTCGTGCCCTCGACGGCGATGCCGACCAGGCCCTCGGCGGCGACACGGGTCGATTTCTTCGCCGCCTTGGCGAGGCCCTTGGCGCGCAGCCAATCGACGGCGGCATCCATATCGCCCTTGGTGGCGGCAAGGGCCGCCTTGCAGTCCATCATGCCCACGCCGGTCTTCTCGCGCAGGTCCTTCACCATGGAGGCGGTGATCTCGGCCATGTTCGTCCTCTTGTGGAAATGGGTGAGCGTCAGGCGGCGGCGACGTCCTCAACCGGCGGCGCTTCGGATGCGCCGATATCGCGGCCCGCCCCGGTCTGGGCCATGGAGATGCCCTCGATGCAGGCGCGCCCGATCAGGTCGCAATAAAGCGCGATGGCGCGGCCGGCGTCGTCGTTGCCGGGGATCGGATGGGTGATGCCCGTGGGATCGCTGTTGGTGTCGATCACCGCCACCACCGGGATATTGAGGCGGTTGGCCTCCTTGATGGCGAGGGCCTCCTTGTTGGTGTCGAGCACGAACAGGATGTCGGGGGTGCCGCCCATGTCCTTGATGCCGCCCAGCGCCTTGTCGAGCTTCACCTTCTCGCGGGTCAGCGCCAGAATCTCGCGCTTGGTGAGGCCGGAGCCTTCCTTGGCGACGGTTTCGTCGATGGTGCGCAGACGCTTGATCGAATTGGAAATGGTCTTCCAGTTGGTCAGCGTGCCGCCGAGCCAGCGCGAGTTCACGTAATACTGGGCCGAGCGCTTGGCGGATTCGGCGATCTGCTCCTGGGCGGCGCGCTTGGTGCCGACGAAGAGCACGCGGCCGCCCTTGGCCACCGTCTCGGTGACGGCGACGAGGGCCTGGTGCAAGAGCGGCACGGTCTGGGCCAGGTCGACGATGTGAATGCCGTTGCGCGAGCCGTAGATGAAGCTCTTCATCTTCGGGTTCCAGCGATGC
>JANMQL010000244.1:0-2142 GCA_031370475.1 Hyphomicrobiales bacterium
GCTCGACAGGATGCCGGCCAAGACCAGCAGACTGCCGAGCAGAATCGCGAGGCTGACGGTATCGAGCGAGGCCATAGGTTCCTCGTCATTCCGGGGCGCCGACCGATCTCGGGTTTATCCGAGATCGGAATCCAGAAGCGCCCAAGTCGGCGACTGCCGACTTGGGATGGCGGCGAGCCCGGAATCCAGGGCTACAAAATTACTGACTGATTTGATCGTAAAGGTCGACCCATTGCGGGTTCGATTGTTCAATTAGTCGCAGTTTCCAGGCGCGGCGCCATTTCTTGATTTCTTTTTCGCGCTCAATTGCATTGATCGGGTCGTCGTAGGTCTCGAACCAGACCAGGCGATCGACGCCGTATTGTTTGATGAAGCCCCGGACCACCTTGTTCTTGTGCTCGTAAACCCGACGGACAAGATCCTTGGTCACACCAAGGTAAAGTGTTCCGTTTCTCGCACTCGCCAAGACGTAAACATAGAAGGCCATGTTCCTCGGCCCCTGGATTCCGGGCTCGCCCGCCTTCGCCCTTTGGGCAAGGCGGGCGCCCCGGAATGACGATGCTAAAACGCCACCTTGTCTCCGCCCTTGAGCGAGAGGATCTCGCGCGCTTCGTCGGGCGAGGCGATTTCCAGCCCGAGGCCTTCGAGGATCTTGCGGACATTGGTAACCTGCTGGGCGTTGGATTCGGCCAGCTTGCCGGCGCCGATCCAGAGCGAGTCTTCCAGGCCGACGCGGACGTTGGCGCCCATGGAGGCCGCCATCGCGGCAATGCGCATCTGACTGCCGCCGGCGCCCAGGACCGACCAGTGGTAGCTATCGCCGAGAACGCGGTCGGCGGTGCGCTTCATCATCATGACGTCTTCGGGATGGGTGCCGATGCCGCCAAGAATGCCGAACACCGACTGTACGAAGACCGGCGCCTTGATCAGGCCGCGATCGAGGAAGTGCCGCAGCGTGTAGAGATGCCCAATGTCGTAGCACTCGACCTCGAAGCGTGTGTTGTTGCCCGAGCATGTCTCGAGAATGTATTCGATGTCGGCGAACGTGTTCTTGAACATGCCGCCGCGCGACCGCTCCAGATAGGGCTCTTCCCATTCGTGTTTGAACTTGCCCTTGTAGCGCGGGATCATCGGATAAAGGCCGAAGTTCATCGTGCCCATATTGAGCGAGGCCACTTCCGGCTTGAAGGTCGCCGCGGGGCGAACGCGCTCTTCGGCCGTCATGGTCGGCGCGCCGCCGGTGGTGATGTTCACCACGACGTTGGAGCGCTGCTTGATCACCTTCAGAAACGGAAGGAAGGCCTCCGGTGTCTGATCCGGTCGGCCATCCTGCGGGTTGCGCGCGTGCAGATGGACGACGGCGGCCCCTGCTTCGGCGGCGCCAATGGCGGCATCGGCGATCTCCTGGGCGGTGATCGGCAGATGCGGCGACATCGAAGGCGTGTGAATCGAGCCGGTTACGGCGCAGGTAATGATGACTTTACGCGATTTCGCCATGAGCTATCCATCCCGGTGATATGTGAGTTGACGTTTCGTTGTTGGACTTAGGAGCCGATCCTACCGCATGATCCCGAACAGTGGGAACCGGTTTTCGGACAAGATCGTGCGTGGCTGGCATGTATCAGCCGGGCTCAAGTCACCTGCGACAAGAACTAAAGGTTCGCTGTGGACGATAATGCTCAACCTGCGGGCGCAAAGTCCCGCGCCATCCTGATCGGCACTTTGTGCGGGATCGGGGCCACGCTCGGTTGGGCCGCAGGCTTCGTCGCAGCCAAGCACGGCATCTCCGTCGGCTTTGCGCCGGCCGATCTCGCCTTCCATCGCTTCTTCTGGTCGGGGCTGCTGCTGATGCCACTGGTGCTGCGCGACGGCATCAAGGATCTCGGCGGCATCGGCTGGGGCCGCGGGTTGGTCATGAGCGTGCTGTCCGGGCCGCCGCAGGCTCTGGTGGCCTATACCGGCTTCATTCTGGTGCCGCTCGGCCATGGCACCACCATCCAGCCGGCCTGCGCGGCGCTGTACGGCAGGATCGTGGTGCCGTGGCCAAGCGGAAACAGAATGAACCCGGTATACGCGACAACAGCCTGCCTCGGTCCGTACAGCAAGCACATGAACAGCCAGCGGCCCCAGCCGATGCAGCCG
>JANMQL010000252.1:0-2888 GCA_031370475.1 Hyphomicrobiales bacterium
CGCGAAGCGGCCAAGGCCGAGCGGCGGCCGTTCCGTATCGCCAGTCCGTGGCGCGACCGCGCCGCCGAGCCAGGCGATGGCCCGGCAGTCATCCGCCTCGTTGGCTCCGCAAGCGATAAACGATCCTGCCTTGTCGAAGCAAATGCGCAGTTCGGCAAGCCGGGCCCGGTCCCGCGCATTGCCGCATTGCACCGAGATCATGGCGGCGGTCAGATCGCGGTTGGTCTTGACGAAGTCGCTAACCAGGCCGCCGGGAGTGGTCGCGATATCGGCCTGCGGCGCCAGATAGCGGGCAGGAATGCGCAACTTGCCGAACAACGCCCGCACGGCGGCGAAATACGCCTCCTGCGAGAGCCCCGAGCAGCTTCCATGCTTGCGCCATTCGTGGATGACGAGTTTTCGCGAAGGCATGATGTCGAGCATGGCGCCGATCCGCTCTGCCGGCACCCGGCGTTCCCCGGTATCGCAGTTCTCGGGCCAGCCCCGGTTGTATTGCGGCCACAGCCCGTGCACCACGAAGGCGAAACGCCGTCCGGGCTGGCACTGTTCTCCGTCGTCGCGGCCCGCCGGACCGGCGCAATAACTCGGCGACCACGACAGCGACAGAGCGTAATAGTCGAAATCTCCGGGCTCCGCGGCCCCGGACGCGCCGCTCAGCAGGACGGCGGCGAGGAGGACCGTGGCGGCGGAAATAGCCTGGCGAACAAACCTGGGGAGTTTGAAAGCTGGGCCTGCGGGCATGTGTCGGCGATGGCTTTCCAAGACGGAATATTCTGGTTCATCTCGCAACGGGAAAGTCTGCCCCGGACGCATGTGATCTGTCCTTGCGAAAATATCCGGCCATTGGCGCGGCAGGTGCAATTCTTTCCCGCCTGCGCTTCAGCCGCAAACCCGGCCAGCAGGACGATCGACAGCAATGCCGCTTTGGCTACCCCATGGTCCGATCCTACCACGCCGGCGGCGGGTACAACAGAAATCCTTAGATCAGTTGCAGATCGGCCGCCTGGGGCCCGCGGCCGCGCTTGTCGGGCTGCACTTCAAAGCTGAGCTTCATGCCCTCGGTCAATTCCGGAATTCCCGACCGCTGCACCGCCGTGATGTGAACGAACACATCCTTGCCGCCGTCGTCGGGCGCGATAAATCCGAAACCCTTGGCCTGATTGAAGAACTTCACCGTGCCGTTCTGGCGCATGAGAAGAAGTCTCCCTGTCCCTTGCCGCGTCCCTGGCGCGCGCGACGGAAACATGCCTCACGGCGCGAAATCCGGCAAGCGGAGACTTTTCTGTGCACTCTCCTCTTGCATTCCGCCGCGCTGTCTGAATAACTGTTCGCACCGGAACACGGGGCCACTTCATGAATCGCCGCTTCGCGCTGCCCATTCTCGCCATGGGTTTTGTTGCCACAGCATCGCTTTGCGCCGACGCCAAGCCGATTTACACGACCAAATACACCTATTATTCCATCAGCGGCGGCACGGCGGCCGAGATCTATAACGCCATGATCCGCCGCGGTCCCCATGTGAACGGCGCCCGCGCCTATGCCTCGACGTCGGCGACATCGTCCCAGGAAGGCAAGCTCGCACAGGGCCAGAACTGCACCGTACAAGACTATCGCCTGAAGATCGATTTCGTCATCAGGCTGCCGCGCATAAGGGACGACGAGGCATTGACCGGCGCGACACGGGCCCGCTGGCGGCAATTTTCGCAGTTCCTCAAGAAACACGAGGAAACCCACCGCTCCATCTGGCTCGATTGCGCCCGCGATCTCGAACGTCAGGTGAAGTCTATCGCGGTGGAGGATTGCGGCACCGCCGACGCCAGGGCGGCCAAGCTGTGGGAACAGATGCGCAAGTCCTGCGCCAAGCGGCATGACGCCTTCGATACCGCCGAGCAGAAGCGGCTGGTGCGCCACCCCTTCGTCAAGTTGGTGCTCAGCCAAAAAAGCCGGATGAGCAACGCCGCCGCCGTTCTCGCCAAGAAGAAGTTGCTCGCCGCTCAGTAGCTGCGCTTGCCCGCGCCGAGCACCCGTCCGGCCACCGCATCCAGTTTGGCGACGAGCTTCGCATCGCGCTTCTCGGGCGTGGTCATGATGGCGTGGTCGAGGGCCCGGTCGGAACCGCCCGGGCATGGCGGATGACTGCGCGGGAAATCGCCGGCGAGACGGCGGATCAGGCGCTTGGCCTGGCCGGTGTTGGCCTTGAGCACGTCCACCACCTTGCGGACATCGACTTCGCCGTGTTCGCAATGCCAGGAATCATAGTCGGTCACCATGGCGACGGTGGCGTAGCAAATCTCCGCCTCGCGGGCGAGCTTTGCCTCCGGCATGTTGGTCATGCCGATGACCGAAGCGCCCCATGACCGGTAGAGCCTGGATTCGGCGAGCGTCGAGAATTGCGGCCCCTCCATCACCACATAGGTGCCGCCGCGGGCGTGCGCGATGGCCTCGGCCGTGAGCGCCGCTTCCAGCCGGTCCTGCAGGCCGGGCGACACCGGATTGGCGAACGGCACATGGCCGACGCAGCCGGTGCCGAAGAAACTCTTTTCGCGGGCGAAGGTGCGGTCGATGAATTGATCGACCAGCGCGAAGGTGCCGGGCGGCAACTCCTCCTTGAGCGAGCCCACCGCCGAGAGCGACACGAGATCGGTCACCCCCAGGCGTTTCATCACATCGATATTGGCGCGGTAGTTGATAGTGGTCGGCGAATAGACGTGTCCCCGCCCATGGCGTGGCAGGAACACCACGGGAAGTCCGCCGATCTCGCCCACCCGAAGCTGGTCGGAGGGCTTCCCCCATGGGCTCTTGACGGTTTTCCACCGGGCGCCGTCGATCTCAAGATCGTAGACGCCTGACCCGCCGATGATGCCCAGGACAGAGGGCGACGAACGGTC
>JANMQL010000268.1:0-2261 GCA_031370475.1 Hyphomicrobiales bacterium
GCGGCCGGTCAACCTTTGCCAATCCAAAGTCCAGAATCTTGGCGTGCCCGCCAGCGGTCACGAAAATGTTCGCCGGCTTGATGTCCCGGTGCACGATCCCTTTGGCGTGTGCGGCGTCCAACGCGCTGGCAATGTCCGCGCCCAATTCCAGCAGCGCCTCGAGCGGGAAAGGTTTCCCCGCGACCCGTTCTTTCAGCGTCTGACCTTCCATGAGCTCCATGGCGATGAAAGGCCGGCCGTCGCTCTCGTCGATGTCGTGAATCGTGCAGATGTTCGGATGGTTGAGCGCAGATGCAGCGCGAGCTTCTCGCTGGAACCGCTCGAGAGTTTCGCGGTCTTTGCCAAATTCGTCCGGCAGGAACTTCAGGGCCACGAGTCGGCCCAGCTTGGTGTCCTCGGCCTTGTACACGACGCCCATGCCGCCGCTACCGACCTGCTCCAGGATGCGGTAGTGCGAGATCGTCCTGCCGATCATGGCTGATTCATTCGTTGGCGTCACTTGCTCCCCGGCGACACGCGGCGCGTCAACTCTTCAACGCTGACCTTTCGGTTATCATAAGGGAGCCGGAGCAATGGGGCAGACCATTCTCATCCTGGGAGGAGGCGTCGGCGGGCTCGTGGCGGCGAACGAGTTGCGCAAGGCGCTGCCGGAAGAGCATCGCGTGGTGCTCGTCGAGCGCGAATCGTCCTTCGTGTTTGCGCCATCCTTCCTCTGGCTCATGACCGGGGACCGCACCGCCGAGAGAATCTCGCGGCCGCTCACGCGCCTCCAGAGGCATGGCATCGAAGTCGTACGCGGCGAGATCGAGCGGATCGACCCCCGGAAACGAGAAGCCGTCGTTAACGGACAAAGCCTGACCGGCGACTACCTGATCATCGCTCTGGGGGTGGAGCTTGCGCCGGGGGCAATTCCGGGTCTCGCGCAGGCCGGGCACAACTTTTACTCCCTCGCGGGAGCGGCAGCGGCGCGCGATGCGTTTGCGCAATTCACGGGCGGCAAGCTCGTCGTGCTCACCGCCGCTCCCGCCTACAAGTGCCCGGCGGCACCCTACGAAGCCGCGATGCTTCTCGAGCACGCCTGCCGCACCCGGAGGCTGCGCGAGAAGACCCGGATCGACCTTTACGCGGCCGAACCGGGGCCCATGGGCGTGGCCGGCCCGGAGGTGTCAAGGGCGGTTCGCCAGATGGTGGAAGCGAAAGGAATCGCATACCACCCCGAGCATCAAGTCAACGAGGTCGATCCCGCCGCGCGCCGCCTCAGTTTCACGAACGGCATCGAGGCTCGGTTCGACTTGCTCGCATACGTTCCGCCCCACCGAGCACCGAAGGTTGTACGCGAAGCCGGTCTCACCGGGGAATCCGGATGGGTCTCGGTTGACCGGCACACGCTCGAAACGGAGCACACCCGCGTCTACGCCCTTGGCGACGTCGTCAGCATTCCCCTCGCGCTGGGTAAGCCTCTGCCGAAGGCAGGTGTCTTCGCTCATGGCGAGGCCCAGGTGGTCGCGAAGAACATTGCTCGCGCCATCACTGGCAAGGGCAAGGGGGCCTCGTTCGGTGGCGAGGGCGAGTGCTTCATCGAGACCGGCGCTGGCAAGGCCGGCTTCGGCAAAGGGAATTTCTACGCGGAGCCGGTTCCGCAGGTGAAGCTGCACCCGCCCGGACTCCGCTGGCACGCGGCGAAGGTCCTCTTCGAGAAGAATTGGCTGAGGCGGTGGATCTAGATGTGAGGGAGACGGCTGCATCGTCCCCTCCGGCGGGTAAGAGTATAATTAGTAGGAATACTACCGGAGGCGCACGATGCGAATTACCGCGAAAGGCCAGGTGACGATCCCGCTGCCGATCCGGCGGCGGCTCGGCCTTCATCCGGCGACGGAAGTGGTGTTTGAGATTGCGGGAAACGCCGTTCGGATCCGCAAGGCCAGCGGCAAGTCCGGCCGCGGTCAGAGGGTCCTCGGTCACCTGACCGGACGCGGCAGCGTGAGCCTGAGTACGGACGAGATCATGGCCTTGACCCGGCGATGACCCCCGGGGGAGTTCTCGTGGACAGCAACGTCCTTCTGGACGTGATGACCGAGGATCCGCGATGGTACCGGTGGTCGTCGGCAGCCCTGGGCCGGGCCGCCGACGATTCGCTGCTCGCGATCAACCCGATCATCTACGGCGAGGTGTCCATTCGGTTCGAGACGATCGAAGCCCTCGAAGACGCCCTGACGCCCCAGCTCTTCGAGCGGCTCTCACTCCCCTGGGAGGCGGCCTTC
>JANMQL010000289.1:0-2140 GCA_031370475.1 Hyphomicrobiales bacterium
ATACTCTTCGAAATCGCCACCGACGGGCCGGGCTTCGCCACCGACGAGCCCCTGGATGGGTTGGGCAAGACCCTGTCGCTGCCGCCTTTCCTCGAACCCAAGCGGGCTCAGATCGAGGCCAATCTCAAGCCGTTGTCGACCTGACACCCTTCAGCGCGCCATAGAGTTTGGCGTAGCGCGGCAGCATCTCGGTTTCGTAGAAACGCGTCGCCTTCAAATCGGGCTCGATCGCCGATTTCCGCCGCACCATGGCGCGGCAGCCTTCCTCGATGGTCTGGAATTTTCCGGCGCCATGGGCGGCGAGAATGGCGCAGCCCAGCGCCGGCGCATCCGCCACTTCGGTAAGCTCGATGGGAGCGCCGATCGTGTCGGCATGGATCTTGAGCCACAGCGGCGAATTGGTGGCTCCGCCCGCCAGCACGATGCGCTTGGCCGAAAACGCCTCGCCGAAATTATCGACGATAAGGCGGGTGCCGAGACAGATGCCTTCGATGATGGCGCGGAACACATGGGCCGGCGTGTGCTTGAGGGTGAGACCGGTAATGGCGCCGCGTGACAGTGCGTCCGTATAGGGCGTGCGGTTGCCCTGGAAATGATCGAGCACCAGCAGGCCTTCCGCTCCCGGCGGAAGCGCCGCCGCACCTTCATTGAGCGTCTCGAAACTCGTGTGTTCGGCGAAGTGGCGCTTGAACCAGGCGATGACCGAGCCGGTCGACGTCTGGCCGCCCTCGATGATCGGTTTTCCCGGATACACGCCGTCCATATAGGTGCCCCACACGCCTTCCTTGTGCACCGGCTTTTCGGTGACCCCGATGTGGAGATGCGATGATCCGGTGATCAGCGCCATTTCGCCAGGCTCGGTGACGCCAAGACCGATGACGCCGATGAAGGCATCGGAGCCGCCCTGCACCACCAGCATGCCGGCTTTCAGCCCGAGATGCTGCGCCGCCTCCGGCATCAGCGGCCCGATGGGCCGTCCCGGCGCCAGCATGTCCCGCGGCCATTTCGCCTCGAGATCGGCGAGGCCGAGCGTCTTCAACAGGCTGCGCGGAATTCCGCCGTGCTGGGTCTGGTAGTGCCAGCGGATCGCCGAATTGCCGATCGAGCCCACCCATTTCCCGGTGAGCCGCAGATTGATGTAGTCCTGATATTCGCCGATCATCGCGGCGCGATTGTAGATTTCAGGCTGGTTCTTCTTGATCCACAGGGATTTAGGGATCATCCATTCGGCCGAAACCGGCCCGGCGCCTGCGCCATTGATGCGCAAGGCGGGATCCTTCGTCGCCGCCACCTCGTCGGCTTCCTTGGCCGAGCGCACGTCCATCCAGATCATGCAGGGCCGCAAGGGTTTGCCATTCTTGCCGAGCGCGACAACCGAACAGCAGGTCGTGTCCACGCTCATGGCGATCACGTCGGCGGGCGACACGCCGGCCTTGGCCAGCGCGCCCTTGACCGAAGCGCCCATGCCCTGCCACCACTCATCGGGGTTCTGCTCCGCCCATGACGGCTGCGGGAATTCGGTCTTGTAGGGCGTCGCATGCGACGCAATGGGGTGCCCCTCGAGATCGAACACGAAGGCACGGATGCTTTCGGTTCCCCCGTCGACGCCGATCAGATAGGACATTGGCTCGCCACTCCATGATTCCACGCCAGTTCACTTTGCACCCGTTCCGGAAACGCCTTGGCGATCGCTGCACGGTTGGCAGCAATAACTCCGCGCTCAGTGATCAACCCAGTCACATATCTTGCCGGCGTAACATCGAAGGCATAGTTAGCCACCGGTGAACCTGGCGCCACGATCTCGATGGTCTCAATCCTGCCGTCGGCCGTACGCCCCGTCATTGTCGTGACTTCTTCGCCGCTCCGCTGTTCAATGGGGATTTCGGCAACTCCATCATGCACCGAAAAATCGATCGTAGGCGATGGCAGCGCTACATAGAATGGAACGCCATTGTGGTGGGCGGCGAGTGCCTTGAGATAGGTGCCGATCTTGTTGCAGACGTCGCCCGAGGCCGTGGTGCGGTCGCTGCCGACGATCACCATGTCGACGAGGCTGTGCTGCATGAGATGGCCGCCGGTATTGTCCGGGATCACCGTATGTGGCACGCCGTGATGACCGAGTTCCCAGGCGGTGAGTGCA
>JANMQL010000306.1:0-2026 GCA_031370475.1 Hyphomicrobiales bacterium
GAGAGCCCAAGGGCCGCCTGCACAATGAGGGGTGCAAGACAGTTCGGCAGGACGGTTGCGGTCATCATCCGCCAGCGCCGCACGCCCGCCACCTTGGCGGCCGTCACATAGTCCTTGGTGAGTTCGGAGATCGCCGAGGCGCGCACCAGGCGCACATAGCGCGGCAGGCCGACGACGGTGACGGCAATGATCGTGTTGGTGAGGTTGGGACCGATGACCGCGATGATCAGGATGGCGAGAACCAGCGAAGGGATCGCCATGATGAGGTCCATGACGCGGATGATGACGACATCGACCAGGCCGCCGAACAGGGCGGCGGCGAGGCCCATGGCAATGCCGAAGATCATCGACACGGTCATGACCGCAACGCCGATGAACAGCGAAACCCGCGCCCCGTACATCAGACGCGAGAGCATGTCGCGTCCCACAGCGTCGGTGCCAAGGATAAAGCGCGGGTCGGACCCCTCCAACCAGAATGGTTGCAGCTTGCTGAAGCCGCGGTACTGTTCCAGCGGATTGTGCGGGGCGAGGACGCCGGCGAGAACCGCCACCAGCACGATGGTGACGACCACCGCGAGGCCGACGACGGCGCCGCGATTTTCGCGGAAGGCGCGCCAGAAGGCGAGGACGGGGCCCGGTGGCGCGGCGGGGATTGTTACCGCCAAATCAGTGGCCATGGCGAATCCGCGGATTGATCAGGCCATAGAGCAGGTCGACGACCAGGTTGACCAGGATGACCACGGTCGAGATCAGCATGATGCCGCCCTGCAGGGCCGGATAGTCGCGCCGCCCGATCGACTCGACCAGCCATTTGCCGACACCGGGCCAGGAGAAAATCGTTTCGGTGAGAACTGCACCGGCAAGCAGCCCGCCGATCTGCAGGCCGATGACGGTGACCACCGGAATGAGGGCGTTGCGCAGCGCATGCAGGCCGATGACCCGGCTGATGGCGAGCCCCTTGGCGCGCGCCGTGCGCACATAGTCCTCCTCGAGGACTTCGAGCATCGAGGACCGCGTCATGCGGGCGATCACGGCAAGCGGCACGGTACCGAGCACGATGGTGGGCAGGATCAGATGGCGCAGGGCATCGAGAAAGGCGCCCTTCTGCCCCGACAGCAGGCTGTCCACCAGCATGAAGCCGGTGACCGGCTGGAAATAGTATTTAATGAGGTCGATGCGCCCCGAAACCGGCGTGAGGTGGAGGGTGTTGGACATGAGAAGAATGAGAATGAGACCCCACCAGAAGATCGGCATGGAATAGCCGGTGAGCGCCAGGCCCATCAGCGACTGGTCGTAGATGCCGCCGCGCCGCGAGGCGGCCACGACGCCGGCCGGAATGCCGAGCGCGATGGCGAAGACCATGGCGCAGGTGGTGAGTTCGAGGGTGGCCGGAAACAGGGTGAGGAATTCATGGGCGACAGGCGATTTGGAAATGATCGAGGTGCCGAAATCGCCGTGCAGCAGGGCCCAGACATAGTCGAAAAACTGCTTCCATACGGGCTGGTCGAGACCCATTTCGTGTCGCAGTTCCGCCAGCCGCTCGGGTGAAATACCGCGTTCGCCGCGCCTGACCTCGATGGGATCGCCCGGCACCAGCCGGATGAGCATGAAGGTGACGAACATCAGGATGAAGAAAGTCGGCAGCGTGAGCGCCAGACGCTTGAAGAAAAACCGGAACATGCTCGGCCCCGCCGGCGGAAAGGAGGGGCGGACCCATGGGCCCGCCCCGGTTTCAGCCGGGATTATTCGGCTATGTCCACGTTCTGGAACTCATGGGCGCCGAGCGGGCTCACCTTGTAGCCAGAAACTTCCTTGCGGATCGGTTCGAACACGGTGGAGTGGGCGATGTTCAGCCACGGCACCTGCGCATGATGGATCTTCTGAGCATCCTGGTAAAGTTTGGTGCGCTCCGCCTGATCGGTGATCAGCAGCGCCTTCACCATGTCTTCGTTGAAGGCGGCATCACACCATTTCGGAATGTTCTGGGCGTTGGGTTTGCCGTCCTTGTCGCAACCGAGCAGTACGG
>JANMQL010000028.1:0-12844 GCA_031370475.1 Hyphomicrobiales bacterium
CTCGACATGATGAAGGCGGCGCGGGATGCGGTGGGCGGCCGGGCAAAACTCATTGCCGTCACGATCCTCACGAGCCTTTCCGACGACGATATCTGGGCCGCCGGTTTCGAGACGGCCAAGGACACGCAAGGCCACGCGCGGGCCCTGGCGGAACTGGCGCGAAAGGCCGGGCTCGACGGCGTCGTGTGCAGCCCGCATGATGTAACCGGGATCAGGCGCGCCGCAGGCAAGAACTTTCTCACCGTGGTGCCGGGAATCCGCCCCGCCGATACGGCAACCCAGGACCAAAAACGGGTGGCGACACCGGCTACGGCCATTGCCGCCGGCGCCGACATTTTGGTGATCGGCCGGGCCATTACGGGTGCCGCCGATCCGGCGAAAGCCACACAAGACATTCTGGCGGGTCTCAAAGATGGTTGATGTCAAGATTTGTGGCCTCTCGACGCCGGAGACGGTGGACGGCGCAATCGCCGCCGGCGCGTCGCTGGTGGGACTGGTGTTCTATCCGAAGAGTCCGCGCCATGTTTCGCTGGAAAAGGCGGCCGCGCTCGCCGCCCGGGCCCGCGGCAAGGCGCGGATCGTGGCGCTCATCGTCGATGCCGGCGATGCGGCAATCGCCGCCATCGGCAAAGCCGTCAAGCCCGACCTGTTCCAGGCCCATGGCTCGGAAACGCCGGAGCGCATCGCCGCGATCCGGGCGCTGACAGACAGGCCGGTGATCAAAGCGATCAAGGTCAAGGATGAATCCGACATCGCAAGGGCCGCCCTCTATGCCGGCAAGGCTTCGCTCATTCTCTTCGACGCCAAGGCGCCGGAGTCGCTGAAACACGCCCTACCCGGCGGCAACGGCCTGGCTTTCGACTGGTCGCTGCTCGGCCAGACGGGCAAGCGCGAAGGCTTCATCCTGTCGGGCGGCCTCACCCCGCAAAATGTCGCCGCGGCCATCAAGGTTACGGGCGCGCCCATCGTCGATGTCTCCTCGGGTGTGGAAAGTGCTCCCGGAGTCAAGGATTTAAGCCTCATCCGGAAATTCATTGAGGCGGCCAAGCGGGCCAGCTAGAACCGGGCCGGAGACTACGCCCATGAACGTGACCCCTAATTCCTTCCGCACCGGGCCCGACGAAAACGGCCTGTTCGGCATCTATGGCGGACGCTTCGTCGCCGAGACGCTGATGCCGCTCATTCTCGAGCTGGAACAGGCCTACAAGGACGCCAAAACCGATCCCGCCTTCCAGGCCGAGCTCGACTCGTTCCTCGAACATTATGTCGGCCGCCCCAGCCCCCTCTATTTCGCCGAGCGGCTGACCGAGCATCTCGGCGGCGCCAAGATCTATTTCAAGCGCGACGAGCTCAACCACACGGGCGCCCACAAGATTAATAATGTCATGGGCCAGATTCTTCTTGCCCGCCGCATGGGCAAGAAGCGGATCATCGCCGAGACGGGAGCGGGCCAGCATGGCGTCGCCACCGCCACGGCCTGCGCCCGCTTCGGCCTCGAATGCATCGTCTATATGGGCGAGGTCGATATCCAGCGGCAGAAGCCCAATGTCTTCCGCATGAAGCTGCTCGGCGCCGAGGTGGTGCCCGCCCTGTCCGGCTCGCGCACTCTCAAGGACGCGCTCAACGAGGCTCTCCGCGACTTGGTCGCCAATGTCGAGGATACATTTTACTGCATCGGTACGGTGGCCGGTCCCCATCCCTATCCGGAGATGGTGCGCGACTTCCAGTCGGTGATCGGCCGCGAAACGAAGCAGCAGATGCTGAAGCGCGAAGGCCGCCTGCCGGATTCGCTGGTCGCCGCCATCGGCGGCGGCTCCAATGCCATGGGCCTTTTCCACCCGTTCCTCGATGATAAAGAGGTGGAACTCTACGGTGTCGAGGCGGCGGGGCTGGGCTTGCGCACCAAGAAGCACGCGGCCTCGATCACCGGCGGCAGGCCCGGCGTGCTGCATGGCAACCGCACATATCTGCTGATGGATGACGACGGCCAGATCACCGAGGGCCATTCGATCTCGGCCGGTCTCGATTATCCGGGCATCGGCCCGGAACATTCCTGGCTGCACGACATGAAGCGGGTGGAATATGTCTCGGCCTCCGACAAGGAGGCGCTCGAGGCCTTCCAGCTCTGCTGCAGGCTCGAAGGCATCATCCCGGCTCTGGAGCCCGCCCACGCTCTCGCCCAGGTGATGAAGCTGGCGCCGCAGAAGCCCAGGGACCACCTGATGGTGATGAACATGTGCGGCCGCGGCGACAAGGATATCTTCACGGTGGCGGATATTCTGGGAGTCAAGCTGTAGAGGGAATCAGGTGCAGGCGCTCTGTGCTCAACGACCCACACCCGTCATCCCGGCGAAAGCCGGGACCCACTGGGCCCGTTCAATTGGTAATCAGCTATCTGAACATCCTCAGTGGATCCCGGCCGTCGCCGGGATGTCGGAATTGGGAGAATGAAGTGTCGAATTCAGGTAAGACAGCGGAAGAATCGCAATGCCTCGCAGCAGACTCAAGTTTCGCATAAATACGAAGCTCAACGCACGTCTCAAGAGAGAAGCCCGTTTGAGTGGCCGCCCGGCTGAGCGACTCGTCGTGAGCGCCATCCAATGGTATTTGGACGCGCAACAATTTGGCTCCATTCTCCCGCATCATGACGAACACGAAGCTTTTTCCGCCAATTCAGCAACTAGGAATAAATAGTGACTACCCGCATCGACAAGAAATTCGCCGATTTGAAAAAGCAAGGCCGCGCCGCGCTCGTCACCTTCGTGACGGCGGGCGATCCCGATTACGCGACCTCGCTCAAGATCATCAAGGGCCTGCCCGCCGCGGGTGCCGACATCATCGAATTCGGCATGCCCTTCACCGATCCCATGGCCGACGGCCCGGCGATCCAGGCGGCGGGCCTCAGGGCGCTGCATGCCGGCCAGAACATGAAGAAGACGCTGAAACTGGTGCGCGAGTTCCGCAAGGGCGATGACGCAACGCCGGTCGTGCTCATGGGCTATTACAATCCGATCTATGTCTATGGTGTCGACCAGTTCCTCAAGGATGCCAAGGCTGCCGGTACCGACGGCCTCATCGTCGTCGATCTGCCGCCGGAGGAAGACGACGAGCTGTGTCTTCCGGCCATCAAGGCGGGGCTCAATTTCATCCGGCTGGCCACGCCGACGACCGACGACAAGCGCGCGCCCACGGTGTTCAGGAACACCTCGGGTTTCGTCTATTATGTCTCGGTGCTCGGCATCACCGGGACCAAGGCGCCGGATCTCAAGAGCGTGCGATCCAATGTGCGGCGGTTGCGCAAGCACACCTCGCTTCCCATCGCCGTCGGCTTCGGCGTCAAGACGGCGGCCCAGGCCCGCGCCATCGCCAGGGATGCCGACGGCGTCGTGGTCGGCTCGGCGCTGGTCAGTGCCGTCAAGGACAGTCTCACAAAAGCCGGAAAGCCGACGTCAAAGACGGTCAAGGCCGTGCATGCACTCGTCACCGATATCGCCCGCGGCGTCAGGAGCAAGGCGTGAACTGGATCAAGAATTTCGTCCGTCCGAAAATCCGCTCGATCCTCGGCGTCAAGCGCGAGGTGCCGGAGAATATGTGGATCAAGGATCCCGATTCCGGCCAGATGGTATTCTACAAGGACCTTGAGGCGAACCAGTTCGTCATTCCCGGCTCCGGTTATCATATGCGCATGGCGCCGGAGGACCGGCTCAAATCCATGTTCGACGGCGGGGCATTCGAGAAAATCGCCATGCCCCAGGTTGTCGCCGATCCGCTCAAGTTCCGCGACGAGCGCCGCTACGCCGACCGGCTCAAGGAAGCGCGGCAGAAGACCGGCGCCGAAGACGCGATCCTTGCCGGCACCGGCACGCTGGACGGCCTGCCCATCGTCATGGCGGTGCAGGACTTCGCTTTCATGGGCGGTTCCCTCGGCATGGCGGCGGGCGAAGCCGTAATCGTGGCGATGCGCACGGCGGTGCAGCGAAAATCGCCTTTCGTGCTGTTCATTTCCTCCGGCGGGGCGCGCATGCAGGAAGGCATCCTGTCGCTCATGCAATTGCCGCGCACCACGGTGGCGGTGCAGGAACTGCGCGCCGCGAGGCTGCCTTATATCGCGGTCCTCACCCATCCCACGACCGGCGGCGTCACCGCTTCCTATGCCATGCTCGGCGACATCCATATCGCCGAGCCGGGCGCGCTGATCGGCTTCGCCGGCCAGAGGGTGATCGAACAGACGATCCGCGAGAAGCTGCCGGAGGGATTTCAGCGCGCCGAATATCTGCAGGAACACGGCATGGTCGACATGGTGGTGCATCGCCACCAGATGCGCGAAACCGTGAGCCGCATCGCCCGCATCCTGATGAAGGCGCCGGAACTGCCGCAGAAAGTCAACGGTGGCAACCTTCCGGTTCCCGCGAGCCAGGCCTGAGGCATGACACATTGGCCCTGAGCGACGCCATTCTGACGCGGCTTCTGTCGCTGCATCCCAAGATCATCGATCTGAGCCTCGACCGGATGTGGCGCATTCTCGAGCGGCTCGGCAATCCGCAGGCGCAATTGCCGCCGGTCATTCATGTGGCCGGCACCAACGGCAAGGGCTCGACGGTCGCCTATCTGCGCGCCATCATGGAAGCGGCCGGCCTGCGGGTCCATTGCTACACCTCGCCGCATCTGGTGAAGTTCCACGAGCGCATCCGGGTGGCGGGCGAACTGATATCGGAGCCGGACCTGACGGTTCTCCTGGAAGAGTGCGAGACGGCGAATGGCGGCGCCCCCATCACATTTTTCGAGATCACCACGGCGGCTGCCTTTCTCGCCTTCAGCCGCACGCCTGCGGATTATCTCATTCTCGAAGTCGGCCTGGGCGGTAGGCTCGACGCCACCAATATCGTCGCGCGCCCCAGGGCCTGCGTCATCACGGCGATCGATTACGATCATCAGCAATATCTCGGCGTTACACTGACCCTGATCGCCCATGAGAAGGCAGGTATCCTCAAGCGCGGCGTGCCGGCCATCGTCGGCGTCCAGCCCGACGAAGCGCGCGCCGAGATCGAGCGCGTGGCGGAGCGCCTGAGTGCGCCGCTGGCTATCGCCAATCAGGACTGGCAGAGCTTCGAGCAGCACGGCAGGCTGGTGTTCCAGGACGAGAACGGGCTGCTCGATCTGCCGCTGCCGCATTTGCAGGGCCGCCATCAAGTCGACAATGCCGGTAACGCGATTGCGGCGGTGCGGGCGCTTGGCGATCCGCGCATTGCCGACGCTCACATCGCGCAGGGACTCAAATCCGTAACCTGGCCCGCCCGCATGCAAAGGCTGGGCCCCGGCGCGCTGTGGCCGCATGTGCCGGGCGATGCCGAATTATGGCTCGACGGCGGTCATAACCCTTCCGCGGCGCGCGCCCTTGCCCAGGCCTTTTCCGATCTCAACGACCGGCATTCGCGGCCGCTGGTTCTCGTCTGGGGCATGCTCAACACCAAGGACGTTGCAAGCTTCATCGGCGCCTTCGCCGGTATCGCCCACCGCGCCGTGGCGATCACGATTCCCGACGAGGAGAACGCCGTTGCCGCCGAGGCGCTGGCGCAGGCGGCACGCGGCAAGGGGCTTGCCGCCGAGACTGCCGCCTCGCTGGAAGACGCGCTCAAGCAGGCGTCGCTGACGACGCCGGCGCCGCGAATTCTTATCTGCGGTTCGCTTTATCTTGCCGGCCGGGTGCTGGCGGCGCATCAGGGTCAGGAGATGAGCCGGGTTTCCGGCACGGCGCGCCGCTAAATCGACTGCTCGATCCAGGACTGCAACTGGTTCTTCGGCGCGGCGCCGACCTTGGTGGCCGCCACCTTGCCGCCTTTGAACACCATCAGGGTGGGAATGCCACGCACGCCGTATTTCGACGGCGTGCTCGGATTCTCGTCGATGTTGATCTTGACGATCTTCGCCTTGGGGCCGAGGGCCGCCGCAATCTCTTCCAGCGCCGGGCCGATCATCTTGCAGGGACCGCACCATTCGGCCCAGAAATCGACCACGACGGGGCCGTCGGACTTGAGCACGTCCGCCTCGAAGGACGCGTCGGAAACCTGTTGGGTGGACATGAATACCTCTTGGCTGGGAGATTCGGCGGTCGGAGACGACAGGGAAGGTAGGGGCGGGTCCCGGCCCGGTCAAGGGCAGTGCACAGGCTTGTGATGGCTCAGGCCGGGACCAGGGCGTGGTCGAGCATAAGACTTGGAATTTCCATGAGTTTCGGCGCCGCCGTCCACAGCATCGCGGCCCGGACGATGTGTCCCGGATAGATTTGGCGAACCGCTTCGCGATAGGCCGCCAATTGCCGGATATGGTCCGGGTCGGCCTCATTCGCCGTCTCCGGCCAATTCCGGCCGGTCTTGTAATCGAGAATGGTTGCCTCGCCCGCGTTCACCACCAGCCGATCGATCCGGCCGGAAATGACGCGGCCGAGAGTCCGGATGCGGGCGGCCACCGGAACTTCGGAGAGACCACCGGGGGCAAAAAAGGCAGCAAATTGCGGAGCCTTGAGCACGGCCTGCAATTCCGCCCACAGGCCTTCATCGAAGCCTTCCCTCCGGATGGCGCGCCGGGCGTAATCTTCGCGTGCCTCCGGTGCCATGTCCGGCAGATACTGCAGCAGCCTATGCAGCAGATTGCCGCGCCGGGCCCGGCGCTGCAATTCGGGCGTGTCGGCGCGCTCACGGCGGAGGCGCGAAGGCGCCTGCCAAGGTTCCGCTTCCGCAGGCGGCGCGGATCTGCTGCCGATCCAGGCTGGAAGGGCACTGTCACGCGACGGCGATGGCAGTGCCTCTCCCGACAATCGCGGATCGGAACCCGATCTCCAGCAGAGGGTGGTGCCGTCTGCATCGGCAATCTCGCGCATCGTCGGCTTCAGCGCCGGCACGATCATATTGTACCAGCAATCGTCGGGAGGCTCCCGCACACCCCGATAGCCGCAGATATAAAGCTCGTCGCGGGCCCGCGTCATGGCGACATAGAGGAGGCGCCGGTATTCATGGGCCTGCACTTCCTTCGCCCCGGCCTTCCAGTCCGTCACCTGTGAAGATTCCGGCCGATTGCCCAGCCGCCAGAACGGCAGGCGGGCAATGTCCTGGCGCACTTCGACCATCATCAGCGGGGATTGCTGCCGGTGATCGGGCGCATCGGCGGTATCGGGAAGAATGACGATGGGGGCCTCGAGGCCCTTGGCGCCATGCACCGTCATGATGCGGACCTCGCCCGAGTCCTGTTCCATGTTGCGCTTGATTTCCGTCTCGCCGGCCACGAACCAGGCAATGAAACCGGCCAGCGAGGAGGAATGGTCCTGCTCATAGGCCAGGGCCTGGTCGAGGAAGGCATCGAGCGCGTCGCCGGCCTCGCTGCCGAGCCGGGCCAGAATGCGCTTGCGGGCACCGGCAAGGACAGCGGCAAAAAATTCGAAGGGCCGGTCATCCGCCGATGCCAGCCATGACGCCAATTGCCGGTGCGCTTCGACGCAGAGCGGCTCGCGGCTCTCCGCCAGGCGCTGCCACAGCGGCTTGGCGCCGCGCTGCCAGGCCAGGTCGAAAAGTTGTTCCTCGTTCAGGGCCTGCGGCACCAGCGGACTTTTAAGCAGGCAGGCGAGCGAATAATCGTCCTGCGGCAGCAGGCGGAAGCGCGCCAGTGCCAGGAGGTCGAGAACGGCGATGCTCCGGGTCAATTGTAGCCGGTCGGCGCCGGCCACCGGCACGCCCTCATGGCGCAATTCGCGGACCAGCGCATCGAAGAAGCCGCTGCGGGTGCGCACCAGAATGAGAATATCGCCGGGACGCACCGGCTTGGCCGTCGCCGCGATCGAGCGCCCGCCGATCCATGACTTGACGGTGCCGGCGATCTTTCGCGCCAGCCTGCGGCGCGGCGAATTGGCCGGCTCGCGGTCGACGGGGGCGATCCACGGCTGCCGCTCCTCGCGCTCCTCGGGCTCGATCAGCGGCCAGAGCTCGACCACGCCCGGTTCGCCGCGACGGCTCGATTCATGCTGCACAATCCTCTTGCGCTTGCCGTCCAGGCCGCGGCGGGCCACGGCGTCGTCGTGAAACACCGCATCGACGGCGTCGAGAATTTCGGCGGTGGAACGAAATGACACGGTGAAGTCGACATCGTTGAAAGCCTGCCCCGCCGCCTCGATGCGGGACTTGAATTGACCGTGGACGATTTCGAACACGTCCGGATCGGCGCCCTGGAAACTGTAGATCGACTGCTTGCGGTCGCCGACGGCAAAAAGCGTGCGCTCCGGTTTCTCCCGCACACCCTTTCCGGCGAAGAACTCGAAGGTCAGCGAGCGCACGATCTCCCATTGGGCGGGGCTCGTATCCTGCGCCTCGTCGATCAGCACATGCTCGATGCCGCCATCGAGCTTGTACAGCACCCAGGCGGCGTCGGACCTCGCCGCGACGAGCTGCCGGGTGCGGGCGATGAGATCGTCGAAGTCATAAGTTCCGGCGCGGCGCTTGATCCGCTCGAATTCGCCGGCGATCTCGCCGGCCAGCGCGAGCAGCGAGGAGGTCGCCGCCAGCCGCTCGAGATCGGCGAGCCGGCCGATGCCGTCCACCAGCCGCGCTTGCTCGGCGGTCACGAAGTCTTCGACCCAGGGATGATCCCTCAGCACGGGTTTGGTGGCGATGCCTCGCATCTTACGGGGTTCGTTCTCCTGCGTCAGCAACAATTCCTGCAGATCGAGCAGCGAAGCCGGGCCGGCGCGCAAGAATTTCACGATCGCGGCGGCGCGCTCCCGATCTTTTTCGCCCCCGCCCGACAGGACTTCGGCAAGACGGCCATAGCGACCGGCCGAAAGGGAAAGCCCGGCAAGCACACTGTCCCGGTCCTCGCCGGGCGAAAGGCCAAGTGCTGCCCGCAACAGGCCGATGGCGCCGTCGATGCCGGGGCGGCTCGACAAGACGTCCGGCAGATCGGCCCGCCGGGACAGGATCTCGCCCATCAGATCGTTGAAGGCATCGGCCTGAACGTGGCGCACGACTTCCGCCAATGCCTGTCCAAGTTCGCCCGCCGGATTGGCCTGGGCTCCGGCAAGCACCCGGTCGCGGGCCGCTTCGAGAGCTTCGCGCGAGGCGCGGTCGTCCATCACGGTGAAGCCCGGCACCACGCCGGCCTCGACCGGAAACAGTTGCAGCAGTCTCTCGCAGAAGGCATGGATGGTCTGAATCTTGAGGCCGCCCGGCGTTTCCAGCGCGCGGGTGAAAAGCCGGCGCGCCAGCCGCAAGCTGTCCGGCGACTCCGGCGTGGCGCCGATATCTTCGAGCGTCACCGTCAGGGCCCTGTCGTCAAGCGCAATCCAGCCGCTCAGGCGCTCGAACAGGCGGCCGGCCATTTCGGCCGCCGCCGCCTTGGTGAAAGTCAGGCACAGGATGCGGGAGGGCTCGGTTCCCGCCAGCATCAGCCGGATGATACGGTCGACCAGCACATGGGTCTTGCCCGAACCGGCATTGGCGGCGACCCAGGCGGAGGCCTCCGGATTCGATGCCAGTATCTGCTTGTCCGTCGCCCTTGTGCCGTTCATGGCGCCCGCCTTCCCGAGAGCGCCCATTCGCGGAAGCGCGACAGGTGATCGTAATCGCGCTCCTCGTCTTCCTTCTCGACGATGGTGCGGGGCAGATAGGGCTGGCCGCTCCCGGCATAGGCGGCGAGGAGTCCGATCAGTCCCGTCAGATGGCGGCTGGCGACATCCGCCGCCGGTGAATCGAGTTTCGGGACGATGATTTCGCCAGGCGGTTCGCCGCCGCCGAGCTTGATGTAGACGAGTTCCCGCGCCGGAATTGCCGGAGCGCCCTTGAAGGCGTCTCGCGCCAGCATGGCGGCTTCGAGGGTGAGCTGCGGCGCCAAACCCGACTCGACCTGCGGGCCGGTCGGCGCCTTGCCGGTCTTGAAATCGACGATGCGCGCGCCGCCGCCGCCGCTGAAGATGTCGATGCGGTCGGCCCGGCCGGTAAGGGTGAAAGGCCGCCCGGCGATATCGAGAGTCAGGGCGCCGTCGATTTCGGCGAGCACCCGCTCGACACCCACACGCAATTGCGCGTCCGTGACGGCTAGCCACGCGGCGATGCGCCGGAAGCGCGGCCACCAGAAGCCGGCAATCTGCGGATCGTCCATCAGCGGTGCGAAATGCCGGCGCCCCGCCGCGATCAGGCGCTCACCCGCATCGGCGGGAAGGGCGGCGGGATAGAGCTTGAAGAAGTCCCCGAGGGCGGCATGAAACAAGGTGCCGCGCAGGGCGAAGTCCGGTGCCTTGGCGATTTCATCGAGCGGCTGCAGGCCGAGGACATGGCGGGCATAGATGGCATAGGGATCGCGGATCAGAGTCTCGATCCGCGTGACGCTGAGGCGGGTGGGCCGCGCCTCGACTGGCGGCTTCGGCTGCGGCTTGGCGCAGGGCGTCACGATCGCAGGCTCGTCGAGCGCCGCGGCCCATTGCTGCCAGATGCTGCCGGTGCCCGGTTTCTCGGTAATTTCGGCGGACTTTATCAGCATCTGCAGGCGCAGGATCCAGCGCGAGGCGATGGCCGGCGAATCGCCGATGCGCCGCGACCATACGAGACAGACCCGCTCGCAGCCGAAGGCCTGGATGAAGTCATGGGCCGTCTGGCCGATATCGCGTTCGGGCTGCGGCATGACCAGTTTCTCGCGCATCGGCCGGTTGAGCCACGGGCCGGAGTCGGGTTGTCGCGGCCAGACGCCCTCGTTGAGTCCGCCGAGAACCGCGATATCGGGCCTGACAAGACGGGCCTCGAGCAGACCGAGAATCGACAGCCGCGGATGGGCCGGACGCCGCGGGCGCAACGGCGCCGACATCAAGTGGCGGCGCACGATCGCGGCGGCGCCGGCAAAGCTGCAATCGCTCAGACGCGGCGCCTCGGCCTGCAGTTCATCGGCGAGTCTTCCCAGTTCTTCGCCCGCCTCTCCCTGCCATAGGGCATCGCCCGCCGCACCCTCGCAGGCCGCGACGACGGCCTGCAAATGATCGAGCAGCGGCGCTGCCGGCCGCCGCGCCAAGGGCCCGAGGCAGCTGGCGGCGCGCGCGGCGAAATCCCCCATGCCGGTCCAATCGTCTTCCGAAAGATTGCGCAAGAGCGGGTGCGCATGATTGTCGGTGGCGCTTTCCGCCCGGCAGCGCCGTAGCGCCGCCACCAGCCCGTCCATGCCGTGTCCGCCATAGCCGTTGCGGAACACTGCGATCTCGATGCCCCGGGCCGCGGCACTTGCCGCCTCCGGCGCCATGCCGAACCGGCAAAGCGGGTGGCTGAACAGGGCGTTCAACGTTTCCGCCGTGAATTCCGTCAATGCCGCGTCGAGAACCAGATTGACGAGAGCTGCGCCGGCGAAGCGGATCAGCGGTTCGCCGGCGGAATCGTCGATGGCTATCGCCCAGCGGGCGAGTTCGTCTTTTACTCTCCGGGCCAATTCACGATCGGGCGTTATCAAGGCCGCCGTCTCGCCGGGGCGCTCCAGACTGTGGCGGAGAATGAGCGCGATGATGAGGGCTTCTTCCCGGCGCGAACGCGCTTCGATCAGCTCGACGCCGGCAAGCGCATCGCCGATAGCGCCGCGTTTTTCCGTAACGGTTTCCCGCCAGGCTTCCGCCGTCTCCGCCGGCCGCATGATTTCGCTCGCCAGCCAATCGCGCGCCGCCGTTCCGGCCCGCGGAAAGTCCGGCACGTCGGCGCGGGCCAGACCGAGATCGGCAAGCAGCAGCTTGAGGATATACTGTGGATGCTGGGGGCCGACGCCCGCCCAATCGGCATCGTCCATCCGCGTGTCGAGGCCCGGCAGGACGACTGCGCCAAGGGGCAACGCGGCAATCGCCTTGAGCAGGGCGCGAGTCGCCGGAATGGAGCCGGTCGAGCCCGCCGCTATCACCGGCCCGGATGGCGGATGCTCGGCCAGCCGCCGCGCTTCCAGCCGCAACAGCCGCGAGCGCCGCTCCATCGGGCCGATATGGTTCGATTTATGCAGAAGGGCGGGAAGTTTCTCGCGTGCCAGGGCAAGAAAATCGAGAATGGCTTCGCGGTGGCCGGCGGATTCAAGCCCGAAGAGCTCGGGTATTTTGTCGAAGCCGATCTCCTCGATTTCCAGGCCGTCGATGAAGCGGGCGAGCGATGCGGCCAGCGCCTGCAACTGATGCGGCGAGCCGGACACTTCCTGCGCCAGCCGGATCTGCGGATTGGCGGCGGCCCATTCGCCAATCAACGCGATCAGCGCCAGCTCCCGGCCCACCGCCGATATGGCGGGCGGGAGGTCAAGATCGGCCGCGGCGAAGCTCGCGCCGGCATCGAGCAGGTCTTCATCGACATCGCCAAGCGGACGGATGCGCGGCATGAGGCGGGCGATGCCGCCGCCTTCCTCATAGAATATGCGTTCAAGCTCGCCGGCCGCGCGCCGCGTCGGAACCAGGATCGTGCACTTGGGAAGATCGCCGGGCCCGGGAGGCGTGCCATCGGTCAGGGGAAAGCCGCCGAGGACGGCCCGCGCCAGGAGCCTGAGAAAGGGTTGAGCGGGTGGAATCGAATAGACCCGCATGGACCCCATCACTCCGCCAGTGCCGCTTCGGCGCCGGCGATCGCCGCGGGCGTGCCCACATGAATCCACTTGCCGTCATGGACCAGTCCGAAGAGCCGGCCGCCGGCGATGGCGCGATCCCACAACAGGTTCATCGAGAATTTTCCGGATGGCGCATCGCGGAACAGGCGGGGATCGGCCAGATAGCAGCCGGCATAGACCAGCGCCAATCCGGCATCTCCCTTGCGGCGCGATAGTCTGCCATCCGGATCGACGATGAAATCGCCCTTGCCGTCATAAC
>JANMQL010000387.1:0-3799 GCA_031370475.1 Hyphomicrobiales bacterium
GGACTCAAGATGTTCCGCGGCGTGGGCCACCAGCCGGACATCGAGAACAACGCCGTGCTGAAATGGCTGCGCGGCCATTTCCGCATCAGCGACAGGCTGCATGGCGAGAAGTTCACGGTGCGGCTGCCCGATCCCAAGACGGGCAAGGCACACCTCTTTCTGACACCACTCCTCGTGGCGCTGATCCTGGTCGAGATCGTCGACCTGATCTTCGCGGTGGATTCGGTGCCGGCAATCTTCGCCATCACCCAGGACCCCTTCATCGTCTACACGTCCAACATCTTCGCGATCCTTGGCCTGCGGGCGCTTTACTTCGCACTGGCTGCGGCCGTCCACCGGTTCAAGTATTTGCAGTTCTCGCTTGCGGCGGTGCTGGTGCTCGTCGGCGCCAAGATTTTCCTCGTGCCGCTGGGCATCAAGATCGACACGGCCCTGTCGCTTGCCGTGACCGTCACGGTGCTGGCCTCGGGCATCCTCTACTCGCTGTGGAAAACCCGGAACGATTTCCCCGAACCGGGGCCGGGTTCGCATCGCGCTAAGCAGTGATCTCCCTCTTGCCTCTCCGATGGATTTCGCTATCAGAGAGGCGTTCGCATCATTCCGATGGCCCCATGAAGAAAATAGAGCAACTCGTCGAAGCCATCATTCTCGGTTCGCGCTGGCTTCTGGTCGTCTTCTATCTCGGTCTTGCCTTCGCCCTCGCTCTTTATGCCTTTTCCTTCGGCCGCAAGCTGATCGAATTCATGTCCGAGATCATGGTGCTCGACGATACCGAGTCCATCCTCAAGATGCTGGGCCTCATCGACGCGGCGCTGGTTGCGAGCCTGATCGTCATGGTGATCGTTTCCGGTTATGAGAATTTCGTCAGCCGCTTCGATAACGCGGAAGGCGAAATGTCCTGGCTCGGAAAGATCGACGCGGGTTCGCTAAAGGTCAAGGTGGCAGCCACCATCGTGCTGATTTCGTCGATCCATTTGCTGCAGGTATTCCTCAACTCGGCGCAGTACGCGGAAGACAGGCTCATGTGGCTGACCATCATGCACATGGCCTTCGTCGTGTCGGCCCTGTTCCTCGCCTATGTCGACCGGGTCATGGTCCAGACGAAGATGGACAAGGACGGCGATCGCTAGAACAGCTTCGCGTTGATAAGCAGATGCGCCGCGATCGAGGCGGCGTAGCCAAGCGCGATGGCCCAGGCCCATTTGAGATGGCTTGAAAAAGTGTAGAGGCCCTTGGCCTGACCCATGAGCGCCACGCCCGCCGCCGAGCCGATCGACAGGATCGAGCCGCCGACCCCGGCGGTCAAGGTGATCAGCAGCCATTGGCCGTGCGACATCTGCGGGTCCATGGTAAGGACGGCGAACATCAGCGGGATGTTGTCGATCACCGCCGAGAGCGCGCCGATGATGACGTTGGCCGGGGTCGGGCCAAGTCCGATATAAAGATATTGCGAGGCCATGGCGAGATAGCCGATGACGCCGAGACCGCCGACGGCGAAGATGATGCCGAAGAAAAACAAGAGCGTGTCCCATTCGACCCGCTGCACCTGGGCGAACGAGTCGAGCACCATGTCCCGGTCGTTCTTGCGGTGGCCCCGGCGCTGCAGGAAATAGGACCACATCTGCAAATAGCCGAGCCCCAGCATCATGCCCAGCGCCGGCGGCAGGTGCAGGAAATTCTTGAACGACACGGCGGTGGCGATGGTGGCGGCGAACAGCACGATGACGCCAACAGCACCGGGCTTGAGGCGGACACGGTCCTCGTGCGGCTCGGGCTGGGTCGAGGGCACGGCGAAATGCATGAGCGCCGCCGGCACCAGCCAATTGACCAGCGAGGGCACGAACAGCGCGAAGAAATCCCAGAAGGCGAGCTTGCCCTTCTGCCAGACCATGAGCGTGGTGATGTCGCCGAAGGGCGAGAAGGCGCCGCCGGCATTGGCGGCGATTACAATGCTGATACAGCCGAGCGCCACGAAGCGGGTCGAATGCGAGCCCACGGCCATGACCACGGCCCCCATGATGAGGGCGGTGGTCAGATTGTCGAGAACGCTGGACAGGAAAAAGCCGAGTATGCCGGTGAGCCAGAAAAGCTGGCGGTAGCTCAATTCCCTATTGACGAGCCGGGCGCGCAGGACATCGAAGACGCGGCGTTCCTCGAGCGTGTTCACATAGGTGATGGCGACGAGCAGGAAGAGGAAGAGCTCGGCGTATTCCTCGATGACATGAGTGGCGAGCTCGTAAACATCTTCGCTCTTGCCGGCCTCCATGTAGGCAATGCCGATCAGCGCCCAGATGAGGCCCGCCGCCAGCATCGCCGGCTTCGACTTGCGCATCTGCGTCGTCTCCTCGAAGACGACGAAGACATAGGCGGCGATGAAAATGACGAGCGACAGATAGCCGGCCCAGTGAGCGGTCAGATCGAGCATGGATGCCCCGGTATTCAAGGAAGCGACAGCGTCTCGCCGACATCAGGCACGAGGAATGTTTCCGGGTCAATGCTTCGCTGCTTCAGGGCAGCGGCCAGGGCCATTACCGGCGCGTCGACGGCTTCGTCGGTCAGTTGAATGGTGCCATGGTGAATGGCGAGGCTCGTGGCGCTGCCGAGATCGAGATGGGCGCGGACAGCCTCGTCGGGATTCATGTGGTGCGGCTCCATGATCCAGCGCGGCTCATGGGTGCCGATAGGGAGAAGCGAGAGCCGCGGGGGCCCGAAGGTTTGGCGTATGTCGCGGAAGGTGTGGCCGGTGCCATAGCCGGTGTCGGCGGCAAAATAAATCGTTCCGCCCGGCGTCTCGATGACAAAGGCGCCCCACCGGCTGCGGTTGGCGTCCCACAGGCCGCGCTTCGACCAATGGAGCGCCGGGGTCAGGGTTATTTTCGCTTCACCGGTTCGCTGGCTTTGGCCCCAGTCCATTTCGTCGATGTGAAAGTTTCCGCCGGACTTGTGGATGTGCCTGGCATTGCCGAGCGGTGTCAGAATGTGCGGCGCGGAGTGGCCGGCCAATCGCCGCAGGGCGGGCAGGTCCATGTGGTCATAATGATTGTGGCTGAGCAGGATGACGTCGATCGGCGGCAATGCTTCGATGGCGATGCCGGGATCGCGCACTCGTTTCGGGCCGAGCCATTGAAAGGGACTGGCGCGGTCCGACAAGAGCGGATCGGTGAGAATATTGAGGCCGGCCGTCTGCAGGAGAACCGTCGCCTGGCCGATCCAGGTGGCGCGGAGCTCCGAACCCATGACGCGCGAAGGCGGCGGCGGATAGGGCCGGTTGTCGATCCGGCGCGGCCATTTGCGGCGGCCGCCGCCGAACTGCCATTTCAGAATGTCGGCGAAGCTTACGGTGCGGCGGTAACCGTCGAGAAAAAACCTGGAGCCGTCGAAGTTGTTCGATTTTCCGGCTCCAGGCATGGCGTCAGACGGTCCGCAGGTACCATTCGAAATCGCGCGCCGTCGGCTCGGCATAGAAGCGGTCGGCTTCGACCTCCTTCAGCGTGCAATAGGTATCGACGAACTCCTTACCGAAATATTCCTTGAGGATCGAGGCTTTCCAGAAGGCGTCGATGGCGTCGAACCAGTTGCCGGGAATGTATTTGGACCGCCTCTCATAACCGTTGCCGACGACGGGCGCGCCCGGATCGGCCTTCTCGGCGATGCCGTAATGCATGCCGGCGAGAATCGCCGCCATCACCAGATAGGGATTGGCATCGGCCCCGCTCGGCCGGTGTTCGATGTGACAGGCCTTGGCGGCGCCGGCCGGCACGCGCAACGACACCGTGCGGTTGTTGATGCCCCAGCTGGC
>JANMQL010000423.1:0-5090 GCA_031370475.1 Hyphomicrobiales bacterium
GCCTGCGGGCGGCGGTCCTATACGCGATAACCGGCGGGCGCGCAACCCGCCGGGTTTCCAGCATCTACGATGCGGTTATTGGCCGTTGGCTGGCGGAAGGATGACGACGACATTGGCCTGGGCCTGGGCAATGGCAGACTCGTCAACGACGCCGCCGGCCACCATGTCGTTATAGTAGTTGCGATGGCCATAGCCGTAATGGTAGCCGCAACCGCCATATCCACCCAGAACATAATCGCAAAGCTTCATCGGCGGCTGATAGCTGTAGGGCGGGTAGATGATCTTGGTCTTGGCCTGGGCGGCGCCGGCCACTGCAATCAGCATGGCGGACGCAAGAACGGCTCGCATGAACATGTTTGTCTTCTCCAATTCAAGCCGCATCGTCATGGAAAATAGAACCTTAACAGGCAGAGTCAAGGAATCCTCAACGGCAAAGCTCAAATCGCATTAACCATGTTTTTTGGCCAGGCTGGGTGGCTACGCCCGAGGGTACGCCATAGGTAATTCAGCCGGACGAGCCGGTCACCGGCAACCGCAGCGGATTTGCGGTGCTGCTGAGGGATGTAAGGTGCCCACCGCTCCGCAGCGGGCCCTTGCAGCAGATGCTTGGGAGTTGGTGTTTACGCCTTGCCGAATACTCCGGCGAAGTCGGTAGCGAACTGCTTGAAGCTGCGCGGCGCCTTGCCGGTGACGCGCTGGAAGTCATCGGTCACAAGATTACCCCAATTGGCGCTGTAGGCCGTCAGGTAGTCGCCCATCAGATTCACTGTCCAGTCGTCCATGCCCATTTGCGACATCGACTGCTTGGCGGCATCGACCGGCACTGCGACGTATTTCACCTCCTTGCCGACCGCCGCTCCGATCGTGGCGGCAATATCATGCATGGAGAGAGAGGCAGGGCCCGTGAGCGTGTAGGTTTTGCCATCGTGGCCCGGCGTGGTCAGCACGTGGGCAGCAAAATCGCTGATGTCGCGGGAGTCGATAATGCCCATCTTGCCATCCGCCAACGCGAAATAGATCATGCCCTGCTCGGCAACACTCTTCGCCATCATCATCATGTTCTGGGCGAAGAAATGCGGTTTCACGATGGTGAAAGGAATCCCGGAGGCGGCAAGCTCGGCATCCGACAGCGCATGCAGCCGGCTGTTGATGGTGGGCGCCTTGTGCGCGGCACCGATGGCAGACATGCGCACCACATTCTTTGCACCACCCTGCCGCGCGGCCCACAGGGCGTTCGAACTTTGCTCCGGAGCACGCGGGCCTGGCGGCGTCAGGATCCAAACCGTATCGGCGCCGGCAAATGCGGCGCCGAGCGTCCATGGTTTTTCCAAATCACCGGCGTGAACCTCAACGCCCTGCTGTTTCAACGCCGCTGCCTTTTCCGGATTCCGCACCAGCGCCCGCACCCGGTGGCCGGACCCCTTGAGTTTGGCAATGATTCCTGACGAAACGTTGCCGGTGGCACCAGTGATGAGAATGGTCTTGGACATAGCAATACGTTCCTCCTGCTCGTGAGATGTCGCTGGCTGCAAAGGCCAGGACCAGCAGGTAGGATCGGTCAAATATAAATGCAACGAGTCTTGTCACATTTATTTTTTGGCGACCGATTGGCCTCGGCCCCGGCTGCGGCGACCTATTCGAACAGGCTCGACACCGACTCCTCGCGGCTGGTGCGGCCGATGGCTTCGCCAAGCAAGGGTGCGATCGGGATCACCCTGATGTTGCGGGCGATGCGCACCGCTTCCGTCGGCTGGATCGAATCGGTGATCACCAGTTGCTTGAGCCTGGACGAAGTGACCCGCGCCACGGCACCGCCCGACAAGACTCCGTGCGTGATGTAGGCATTCACGTCCTTGGCGCCCTGGGCCAGCAGGGCTTCCGCCGCATTGACCAGGGTGCCGCCCGAATCGACGATGTCGTCGATCAGGATGCAGGACTTGCCGGCCACCTCGCCGATGATGTTCATGACTTCGGATTCGCCCGCCCGCTCGCGGCGCTTGTCGACGATGGCGAGCGGCGTATCGAGCCGCTTGGCCAGCGCCCGGGCCCTGACCACGCCGCCCACGTCGGGCGACACCACCACCGTGTTGGCGACGTCGTTGTGCTGCTTGATGTCGCGCACCATGACCGGGCCGGAGAAGAGATTGTCGGTGGGAATGTCGAAGAAACCCTGGATCTGCCCGGCGTGCAGATCGAGCGTCAAAACCCGGTCGGCGCCGGCCCTGGTGACCAGGTTGGCGACCAGCTTGGCCGAGATCGGCGTACGGGGACCGGGCTTCCGGTCCTGCCTGGCATAGCCGAAATAGGGGACAACCGCGGTGATGCGCTTGGCTGAGGCCCGCTTCAACGCATCGATGATGATCAGCAGCTCCATCAGATGGTCGTTGGCCGGAAACGACGTCGACTGCACCACGAACATGTCCTGGCCGCGCACGTTCTCCTGGATCTCGACGAAGATTTCCATGTCGTTGAAGCGTTTGACGACCGCCTTGGTCATCGGCAGGTTGAGATAGGAACAGATGGCCTCGGCCAGGGGCCGGTTGCTGTTCCCCGCCACGATCTTCATCATTCCCCGCCCTCTCGCGCCAGCGCTTCCGGCCGGGTCTATAACAACCGATGAGCGGGCGCGCAAACGCCGGTTTCATCTGTGAATAACCGGCCGGACCGTCTCAACTCCGGACGAAGGCAAAGAGCGGCGAATAATCCTGTCCGTCGGCGGCGCGCAATGCCGCCACATAGGCTTGCCGGGCTTGCCCCGCGGCGGTCAGGTTGGCGCTCCCCCATGTGAAGCGCGGCAGGTTCAGGCGCGCCAGAAGCAGGTCGGCGGCGAGGCGCGCATGGCGGCCGTTACCGTTCGGATAACAGTGGATGAACACCAGCCGGTGATGAAAGCGCGCCGCGATTTCGTCGGGTGGGTAGACGCGATTGCCGGTCCAATAGCGGACCTCATCGAGCAATTGCGCCATCTCGGCCGGAATGCGGTGGGCATCGACGCCGAGATTGCGGCCGGTCCGTCGGTACTGTCCCGCCCAGCGCCAGACCTCACCGAACATGCGCTTGTGGAGATTGCGCAGGAACGGCTCGTCGAGCACCGGGCGGCGGCGGGCGAAGGCCCATGCGTCCGCCGCCAGCACGCCCCGCTGTTCGGCCTCGTTCAACTCGCCGCGCAGCGTGATGTAGGCGGGGATAAGGCCGCCGCGCTCCTCCGGCGGCAAGGGGGTCGCGGCCCCATCCGCGTCGAACAGCGGATCGGGCATCAGGTCTCGGCCCACAGCCGCGATGGTTTGCCGCGCAGCAGGTCTTCGGCGAGCCGGCGCGCCATGGCATCGCCCGCGTCGCGGCCGATGCCCTGATTTTCCAGGCGCATCGAATGGGCGCTGGCCCGCAGGTGGCGGTTGGCGATCAGGGCGGCCCGTTCGCGCAGCGCGGTTTCCAACTCGCGGTTCGGGACCAGCGCGTAGACCAGCGTGCAGTCGAGCGCCCGCGCCGCCTTGTCGAGGCTTTCCAGCGTCACGGTGCGATTGGCTTCGCTGCGCTCCAGCCGCACCACATTGGGCTGCGATACGCCGAGACGGCGGGCAAGCTGCGCCGTTGTCATTCCCAGCGCCTCGCGCAGGGCTTTGATCCAACCCAGTTGCGGCGGCTTGAACGCGCTAGCCGGGCGCAACCGGCCAAGACGGTTGTCGAGATTTCTGCGCGCCATTGTGGCAATGGTCATATTAAAGCCTATGCATTATCTATTTCACTTTTATCGATAACTCAAAAGCTATTAAAAATCAATAACTCAATAATCTATAATGCATTAAAATGAACCGCTCGCTCGGCGGTCAGCGATAGGTCTTGATCAGGTCGAAAATCCCGGTGGCGGCTGCCTCGGCGACCGGCACGGCGCTGTCCCCCCAGCCCGCATCGAGGGAACCGGCCGGCACACCGTTGGCCTGGTCGACCTTGCCGAGCGGCCGCCCGTCCGGCGTCGTCACCGTCCAGCGCAGCGCCACCTGCTGGCTGCCGCCCGTGGGCTTCGACATCTCGACCTTGCCGGCTATGGTGAGCGCATCGGCGCGCGGCACGCCGAGCACCGGCCAGCCGGCCTTGGCCAGGGTCTCGCGCATGGCGGCGGTCAATTCCGCATTGCCGGAGCCTGGCGATCCCTTGACCGGAACCACCGCCACCGCCGTGATGGCGGTGCGCTTGGGCGACGGTTCGGCCACGGCCGTTTCCTCCGCCAGCGGCAGCGGCTCATCCACTACCGCGGCCGCCGCTTCCACCGAACCCGGCCCATTCAGCGTCTCGAGATCGATGTCCTTATAGGCATCGGGACCGGCGGCGGCGAAATATTCCGCCGGCGGCAGGTCGCGCGACGCCGCCCGCGTGGCATAGCCGAGCTGCGACAGCCTGGTCGCCAGATTGAGCGCCGTCTGCTCGGCGATCCGCTGCAGAACGGCGGGCGTCACCGCCGACCACAGGTCCGAACCGGCCGTGCCGCTCGCCATCTCTTCGCCGGTGAAATCATGCAGGCTGGCGCCAGCCGGATCGGTCAGGGTCCAGTGAAAATCGACGCGCACCCCGCCCCCCTCGGCAATCGCCCGGAACTGGCCGTTGAGCACCAGTCCCTCCGACTGGAAAGCGCCCTCGGCAATGGCCATGTCGCGCTGGCCGGCGGCGATCGCCAGCGCATCGCGGAAGGCTTGCATGTGTCCCGCCGGCAGGCCCTGCATCGATTGCAGGACGATCGGCGGCACCGTCTTGCCGGAGGGGTTGGAAGTCCCGTCATCCTTGCCGAAGGGATGGTATCCGCCGGCGCAGGCGGCAAGCGCCAGGCTGAAGGCGGCAAGCAGCAGCGCCGCCAGGCCGCGCCGCCAAAAATTCGTTACCGGTTCCCGTGCGGTCACCTGACAATCATCTCCAGAGAATGGCGCGACAGCGACTCGGGTTTGGATTCGGTCACAACATACGTGCGTCCGAGACAAAAGGCACTACCGCTGTCCGAGTCCATCAAAATCATGTGGGCGAAAAGCACCATATTGGCCTCGATCGGCGTTTCGTTGCCGCGATAGAACATCGGACTGTCCATCCAGCTCGGCGTGAAC
>JANMQL010000017.1:0-9016 GCA_031370475.1 Hyphomicrobiales bacterium
GTGAAGTGCAATCCCTCGAAGACGTCCGCCGCCGCGGCGAAATCAAGCCCGCGGGAGTCAAGTGTCGCCCGCCGCTTGGCTTCGTCCCAGCTCAGCTTCATCGATATTAAATGTAGCTACGTAAAAGAAAAGTCAAGGGCCATGTCTGGCGGCGGTTTTTGCCGTGATTCCCGAACGCCGCCAATTTCTCCTGTTCCGTCGTTCCTTGCCACCCATCCGGCTGCGCCAAGATGTAGCTGGACCTAGAACCGCGACACGGTATCTTGCGGCGTTTTCGGGACAGGGGGCTTCCATGGCAAAGAAGGCAGCGAAGAAGAAGGCGGTCAAGAAGGCAAAGCCGTTGTTTCCCGGCTTCTTCAAGGAGAAGCTGGCCAAATCCGATCCGAAGGTCGCCAAGGCGATCGCCGCCGAATTGGGCCGCCAGCAGCATGAAATCGAGCTGATCGCCTCGGAGAACATCGTCTCGCGCGCCGTGCTGGAGGCGCAAGGCTCGGTGATGACCAATAAATATGCCGAGGGCTATCCGGGCCGGCGCTATTATGGCGGCTGTCAGTATGTCGATGTGTCCGAAAACCTGGCCATCGAGCGCGCCAAGCAACTGTTCAGTTGCTCCTTCGCCAATGTGCAACCCCATTCCGGCGCCCAGGCCAATCAGGCGGTGTTCTTTGCGCTGATGCAGCCGGGCGATACCTATCTGGGTCTCGATTTGGCCTGCGGCGGGCATCTGACCCACGGCTCGCCGGTCAACCAGTCGGGCAAGTGGTTCAAGGTCTCGCCCTACAAGGTGCGCGAGGACAATCACCTGATCGACTATGACCTGCTGGCCTCCCATGCCCTCGACGTGAAGCCGAAGTTGATCGTCGCCGGCGGCTCAGGCTATCCGCGCACCCTCGATTTCAAGCGTTTCCGCCAGATCGCCGACAGTTGTGGCGCCTATCTGATGGTCGACATGGCCCATATCGCCGGGCTGGTGGCGGGCGGCGTTCACCCGAACCCCCTCGAATATGCCCATGTGGTGACGACGACGACCCACAAAACCCTGCGCGGGCCCCGCGGCGGCATGATCCTGTCGCGCGATGAAGACCTCGGCAAGAAGATCAATTCGGCGGTGTTCCCGGGCCTGCAGGGCGGGCCGCTCGAGCATGTGATCGCCGCCAAGGCGGTGGCCTTCGGCGAGGCGCTCAAACCCGCCTTCCGGAAATATGCCAAGGCCGTCGCGGCCAATGCCCGCGTCCTGGCCGACAGCATGATCAAGGGCGGCTGCGATCTCGTCTCCGGCGGCACCGACACGCATCTGATGCTGGTCGATCTGCGCAAGAAGGCCATCACCGGCAAGGCCGCCGAAGCCTCGCTCGGCCGCGCCTGGATCACCTGCAACAAGAATGGCATTCCCTTCGATCCCGCTCCCTTCACCATCACCTCGGGCATTAGGCTTGGCACGCCCGCCGGCACCACCCGCGGCTTCGGCGAGGCGGAATTCCGCGACGTCGGCGCCCTCATCACCGAGGTGCTGGACGGGCTTGCGAAGAATGGCGAACAGGGCAATGGTAAGGTCGAGTTCTCGGTCAGGAAGCGCGTCAAGGCGCTGACCGGCCGCTTCCCGATCTACTCCTGAGTGAGGCATGCGCTGTCCGTTCTGTTCCAATGAAGATACCCAGGTGAAGGATAGCCGTCCGAGCGAGGACGGCACCGCCATCCGCCGGCGGCGTTATTGTCCCGATTGCTCGGGCCGCTTCACCACCTTCGAGCGCGTGCAATTACGCGAACTCATGGTCGCCAAGCGTTCGGGGCGCCGCGTGCCCTTCGACCGCGACAAGCTGATGCGCTCCATCCAGGTGGCGCTGAGGAAGCGCCCGGTCGATCCCGAGCGGGTGGAGCGCATGGTCTCCGGCATCGTGCGGCGCCTCGAAAGCTTGGGCGAAAGCGAGATCAAGTCCGAGACCGTCGGCAAGCTCGTCATGGAAGCCCTCAAGATGCTCGACGACGTCGCCTATGTGCGCTTCGCCTCGGTCTACAAGAATTTCCGCGAGGCCAAGGATTTCGAGGAATTGCTGGGGGAGCTCACCGGCGAGGAAAACGAGGTCGAGCGCGGGTGAACGGCGATCGCCGCTGGATGGATTATGCCGCCCGGCTGGGCCACCGGGCGCTGGGAACCACCGCCGAAAACCCGCCCGTCGGCTGCGTCATCGTCAAAGAGGGCCGCGTCCTCGGCGTCGGCTGGACCAGGCCCGGCGGCCGGCCCCATGCCGAAACCGAAGCCCTTGCCATGGCCGGCGAGGCGGCCAGCGGCGCCACCGCCTATGTGACGCTGGAACCCTGCGCCCACCATGGCCGCACACCGCCTTGCGCCGAGGCTCTGGTGAAGGCGGGCATTGCCCGCGTCGTGACGGCATTCGAAGACCTGGACCCGCGCGTTTCGGGCGGCGGCCATGCCATTCTGCGGGCCGCGGGAATCGTGGTCGAGACCGGGGTGGGGGCGGAAGGGGCCTGGCGCGATCTCGCCGGTTTCTTCACCCGAATTGCGAAAAAGCGCCCCTATGTGATCCTGAAGCTTGCCTTATCCGCCGATAACAAGATTGCCGAAGCGGCCGGGGAGCGCACCCCGATCACCGGACCGGAGGTGCAGGCCCGGGTGCATCTCCTGCGGGCCCAGAGCGATGCGATCCTGGTTGGCATGGACACGGTTCTGGCCGATGACCCGGAACTCACCTGCCGCCTTGCCGGCCTCGAAGGGCGCTCGCCCAAGCCCTTCGTGTTGAGCAACAACCGCGAATTGCCGCTAAACTCGAAACTGACCGCCCGCGGCGCCGGGGTCCTGCGTGGCGGCATTGCGGCAGCCCTCACCGATCTGGCCTCGCGCGGCATCAACCGGCTCCTGGTGGAAGGCGGCGCCCGGACCGCCCGGGGCTTCTTGGAAGCTGGCTTGGTTGATGAATTTCACCTGTTTCGCAGCCCTCGGGAGATTGGTCCGCAGGGCGTCGAGGCGTTAGCGGGACTCGACGTTAACAAGGCTCTGAAAGGGTTCCTGCAGGTTAGCGAGGAAGTGCTTGGGGCCGACCGCCTGACGGTTTATGAGAGACCAAACCAATCCGTCATCCCGGCGAAAGCCGGGACCCATTGAGCGATTGCCGCGGCTGACTGCAAACCGTTAGGGCTCAGGGGGTCCCGGCTTTCGCCGGGATGACGATAGAGGATCGTCATGTTCACCGGCATCGTGACCGACATCGGCGAAGTGGTCCGCGTCGAGAAACGTGGCGATGCCCGCTTCGAGATCGCCACCCGTTACGATCTTGCCAACATCGCGATTGGCGCCTCGATTGCCTGTTCCGGCTGCTGCCTGACGGTGGTGGCCAAGACGCCGCGCAGTTTCAGCATCGATGTCTCGGCCGAGACCCTGTCGAAAACCACGCTGGGCGCATGGCAACGCGGCACCCGCATTAACCTCGAGCGCGCCTTGAAGATGGGCGACGAACTCGGCGGCCATGTGGTGTCGGGCCATGTCGATGGCGTCGGCGACATCGTCTCGGTCCTGGCGGAAGGCGACTCGAAGCGCTTCCGCTTCCGGGTCGCGGCCGATCTTGCCAAATTCATCGCCCCCAAGGGCTCGGTGACGCTCGACGGCACCTCGCTCACCGTCAACGAAGTGGATGGCGTCGAATTCGGCGTCAACATCATTCCCCACACCCAGGCCGTCACCACATGGGGCCATGCGCAGGCGGGCGGCCGGGTCAATGTTGAAATCGACATGCTGGCGCGCTATGTGGCGCGGCTCGCTGAATTCGGGAATTCATGAAAAACGAAAAGAAATCCGCCGCCGCCGGCCGTATCAAGGCGCATCTACTGATTGTCGAGGCGCGCTTCTACGGCTCGCTGTGCGATGAGCTGGCGCGCGGCGCCATTGCGGCCATCGAAAGCGCCGGCGCCACCTGGGAGCGCCTGGCGGTTCCCGGTGCATTGGAAATTCCCGGCGCCATCGCCGTGGCGGCGGCCTCGAAGCGCCATGACGGCTATGTGGCGCTGGGCTGCGTGCTGCGCGGCGAGACGAGCCATTATGACATCGTCGCCAATGAAAGCGCTCGCGGTTTGATGGACCTGACGCTCAAGGGCCTCGCCATCGGCAACGGCATTCTCACCTGCGAGACCGAAGCCCAGGCCTGGGCCCGTGCCCGGGTTTCCGAAATGGACAAGGGCGGCGGTGCCGCCGACGCGGCCCTCGCCATGATCCAGTTCGCGCGCACCGTGAAGAAGGCGCGCCGCAAGTGACAGGCAAACGCCGGCCGCAACCCACCGAACGCGCCGCCGCCAGGCTGGGCGCGGTGCAGGCGCTCTATCAGATGGATTTGTCCGGCAGCGATGTCGGCGAGACGCTGACCCAGTTTTCAAAGCGCGCCCTCGGCGAGGATTTCGACGCCGGCCAATGCGGCGAGGCCGATTACAAGTTCCTCAAGGAAGTGGTGGACGGCGCGGTGCGCGAGCAGAAGACCATCGATCCCGCCGTCGATGCCATACTCGACAAGACCTGGCCGCTGCACCGCCTCGACGCCACGGTGCGGGCCATTCTCCGGGCCGCGGCCTATGAGCTGATGTTCATGGACAGGGTTCCAGCCCGCGTCGCCATTAGCCAGTATGTCGATGTGGCCGGCGCCTTCTTCGACGCGGAAGAACCGAAATTCATCAATGGCGTCCTCGACCGCCTGGCCCGCCAGCGCCGGCCGGACGAATTCGCCGCGTGACCGCAGCCGTGGCATATGACGACGCCCGCGCCCGCCGCAATGCCTTGCTGCTGGCCGCGGCCCAGGCCTGTTACGGCTCCTCCACCACCATCCTGATCGCCACCGCCGGGCTGGTGGGCGCCCATCTGGCGCCCTCCATGTCCTGGGCGACGCTGCCGGTCTCGACCTTCGTGATCGGCACGGCGCTGACCACCATGCCGATATCGCTGCTGATGAAGCGCATCGGCCGCCGGGCCGGATTCATGCTGGGCGCCGTGGCCGGGCTGGTGGGCGCGCTCATGGCCATGGCGGCGATCTTCACCCGCAATTTTCCGCTCTTCGTTTTCGCCACCATGTTCCAGGGCGTCTATCAGGCCTCCGCCTCCTATTACCGTTTCGCCGCCGCCGACCTGGCGAGCCCCGCCTTCCGGCCGAAGGCGATTTCCTGGGTGATGACCGGCGGTGTCGCCGCCGCACTCTTCGGCACGCTCATCGTCATGGGCACCGCCGATCTTTTTGCGCCCGTCCTGTATGCCGGTTCCTACGCGGCCATGGCGCTGATCTGTGTCGCCGGCGCGGCCGTTCTGATCGGCCTTGATGGCCACAAGGTCGAAGAGGTCGCGGCCACGGCGGAACCGGCCCGCCCGCTCTTGCAGATCGCCAGGCAGCCGCGCTTTGCCGCCGCCGTGGTCGTCGGCATGCTCTCCTACGGCATCATGAATCTGGTGATGACGGCAACCCCGGTCGCCATGCTCGGCTGCGGCTTCGGGGTTAGGGATTCAAGCTGGGTGATCCAGTGGCACGCGCTGGCCATGTTCGTTCCCAGTTTCTTCACCGGCCACATCATTGCCCGCTTCGGCACCGAGCGGGTCGCCGCCTTCGGCATGCTGCTGCTGGCTTCGGCCGGCATCTCCGGACTCATCGGTATAAGGTTCGAGAATTTCGCCATCGGACTTATCCTCCTTGGGCTCGGCTGGAATTTCGGCTTCATCGGCGCCACCACCATGCTGACCGGCTGCTATGCGCCTTCCGAGCGCAACAAGGCGCAAGGGCTGAACGATTTTGTCGTCTTCACCGTCACCGCCGCCGCCTCGCTGAGTGCCGGCAAGCTGCTCGCCTGGCTCGGCTGGAATGCCGTCAACATCGCAGTGTTCCCCATGGCGCTGGTGGCACTGGCGATGCTCGGCTGGCTGGTCACCCGCCCGCGGGCCGCGGCGGCCTGACCCGTGCGTCTCAATGTGTTCCTGCAGAAGGCCGGAGTGGGCAGCCGCCGCGAGGCCGAGCGGCTGGTGGCCGAGGGCCGCGTCGCCGTCAACGGCAAGATCGCCAACGCCACGGTGCCGGTGGAGGAGGGCGATGCCGTCAGCCTCGACGGCAAGCCCGTGGCGCCCGCCACCAGGCCGCTGCCGCGCCTCTTCATGCTCAACAAGCCGCTCGACGTGTTGGTCACAAACCGCGATCACAAAGGGCGGCCGACGATCTTCGATCTGCCAGCCTTGAAGCCACCGCGCTGGAGCGCCGCCATGCCGCGCATCATGAATGTGGGGCGCCTCGATGTGAACAGCGAGGGACTCTTGCTCTTGTCATCCGACGGGCCGCTCGCCCAGGCGATGATGAGTCCCGCGACGGCCCTGGCGCGCGTCTACCGGGTGCGGGTGCGCGGCCGCCTCGGCCCTGAAAATATCGCGGCCCTGGCGCACGGTATCGTCGTCGACGGGATCAGTTATCGCGGCGCCGAATTCGTCGAGGAATATGACAAGGGCGGGCGTAGCAACTCCTGGTACCGGGTGGTTCTGACCGAAGGCAAGAACCGCGAGATCCGCAAGCTGATGGAACATTTCGGCTGCGTGGTGAACCGCCTGATCCGCGTCCAATACGGCCCGTTCCATCTGGGCGAGTTGATTTCCGGCGCGGTCGCGGAAGTGGCCCCCGCCGAGGTCAAGCGCTTCCTCGAATTTCTCGCGGCCCGCGGCGTTGCGCTGTAGGGCGGGTTCACGGCGGTGGCCATTGGCCAGGCTTCCAATCGCGGCGAGTGTGGATGACACGCAGGATGGCAAGCGTTTCGACGCCGCCGCGATCCGCGGTCAGCGCATAGGCGATCACATAGGGAAGGCCCAAGACGCTCTTCTCATAGGTTCCGGAAACACGGCCGCGGCGCCCGGTTGGATGATCGGCCAGAAGCCGCGTGGCCCGGTCGATTGCCATGCGCACCTTGCGCGCCGCTTTTTCATCATCCCGCGCAATAAAGGAAAGTGTGCGCTTGAGATCGTCGAGCCCCGAGCGCGACCAAACGAGGCGCCGCTTCATCGCGGCTTGACGGCAATCGCCTCATCGAGTTCGGCCATCGCCTCGTCGTGGTCGACCGTATCGCCCTTGCGCAGGTCTGCGAGACCGCGCTCGATGCCCTCGACGATCTGCAATTCGTGCTCGACAAAACCGGCGATGGCTTCCGCGGCGAGAAACGACTTCGCCCGCTTGGTCCGCTCCGCCAGCCGCCCGAGTCTTTGTTTCACTTCGGAGGGCAGGCGTACGGTGATGGTTTCGGAATCGGCCATGGCAGGTTCCTGTGTTGGAACGTACACAAGATAGCACACCGGCCATGCCATTCAAGAGGTGTGGACCATGACCTTCTGCCCATTGCCTCGCGGCCCCCGATTTGGCATACCCCGGCCCACATTCCGGGGCAGGGGCCGGATGGGCTGCGACTCGGTCGCGTCCATCCGTCAGGGGCTTCGGGGCAACATCAACCAAAACAAGGGTTTATCCATGAACTCCACACTCTGGCTGATCGTGCTCGCGGGCGCGCTCTCCATCGTGTACGGCATTGTGACGACGCGAGACCTCCTCGCTGCCGATGCCGGCACCGCCCGCATGCAGGAAATCTCGGCCGCCGTACGCGAAGGCGCCCAAGCCTATCTGAAGCGCCAATATACGACCATCGCCATGGTCGGCGCGGTCATCTTCGTCATTGCCTGGGTTCTGCTCGGCGGCTACTCGGCCGCGGGCTTCGCCATCGGCGCCATTCTTTCCGGTGCCGCGGGCTTCATCGGCATGAACGTCTCGGTTCGGGCCAATGTGCGCGTCGCCCAGGCGGCGACCAAGTCGCTGGCCGGCGGCCTCGACCTCGCCTTCAAGGCGGGCGCGGTGACGGGCCTTCTGGTGGCCGGTCTCGGCCTCTTGGGCGTCACTCTCTATTTCGGTTTCCTCACCAATTCGCTGGGCCTCGCGGCGACCGACCGCACGGTGATCGATGCGCTGGTGGCGCTCTCCTTCGGCGCCTCGCTGATCTCGATCTTCGCCCGTTTGGGCGGCGGCATCTTCACCAAGGGCGCCGATGTCGGCGGCGACATGGTGGGCAAGCTCGAAGCGGGCATTCCCGAAGACGATCCGCGCAACCCCGCAACGATCGCCGATAACGTCGGCGACAATGTCGGCGATTGCGCCGGCATGGCGGCCGACCTGTTCGAGACCTATGTGGTGACCACCGTTGCCACCATGGTGCTGGCGGCCATCGTGCTGCCCGATGCCATGAAGCTCGCCGGCATGGTGCTGCCGCTGGCCATCGGCGGCGCCTGCGTGGTCACTTCGATCATCGGCACGTTTTTTGTGAAGCTGGGTGCCTCCAACAACATCATGGGCGCCCTCTACAAGGGCATCATCGCCACCGGCGTGCTGTCGCTCGTGGCGCTCTATCCGGTGATGTCATATATTTTCGGCGGCATGACCGCCGATCTCGGCGGCTTCACGCCGATGCACCTGTACTGGTGCGGCCTGACCGGCCTGGTCATCACCGGCCTGATCATCTGGATCACCGAATACTACACCGGCACGGGCAAGCGCCCGGTCAATTCGATCGCCGAGGCCTCGATCACCGGCCACGGCACCAATGTCATCCAGGGCCTCGCAGTATCGCTGGAATCGACGGCACTCCCGGCTCTCGTCATCATCGCCGGCATTATCGTCACCTTCAATCTGGCGGGACTCTTCGGCATCGCCGTGGCGGTCACCACCATGCTGTCGCTGGCCGGCATGATCGTGGCGCTCGATGCCTTCGGTCCCGTGACCGACAATGCCGGCGGCATCGCCGAAATGGCGGGACTGGCCAAGGAGGTGCGCAAGAACACCGACGCGCTCGATGCGGTGGGCAACACCACCAAGGCCGTCACCAAGGGCTATGCCATCGGTTCGGCCGGCTTGGGCGCGCTCGTACTGTTCGCCGCCTACACCCAGGACCTCAAGTTCTTCGCCGCCAATGCGCAGCCTGGAACCTTCTTCGAGGGCGTCAACGTGACCTTCGATCTCTC
>JANMQL010000050.1:0-2829 GCA_031370475.1 Hyphomicrobiales bacterium
CTATTCGCGCCTCGTCTATGACTGCAACCGGCCGCCGGAATCGCCCGGCGCCATGCCGGGGTTAAGCGAAACGACGCGCATTCCCGGCAACGAGAAGCTCAAGGCCGAGGCCAAGCTCGCCCGCATCGAAGCCATCTATCGGCCGTTTCATGCAGCCGTTTCCGCCGTGCTCGATGCCCGCGCCGCCCATGGACGGGCGGCAAGCGTCGTGTCCATCCACAGTTTCACGCCGGTCTTCAAGGGCAAGCCGCGCAATTTCGAGCTCGGCGTCCTGCATGACCGCGACACCAGGCTCGCCGACATGCTGATTAAGGGCCTTTCCAATGTCGGCGTGCGGCGCAACGAACCCTATGGACCGAAGGACGGCGTTCTCCACACCCTCAATCTGCATGCTGGGGTGCGCGATCTCCGGCATGCTATGATCGAAATCCGCAACGACCTTATCGCGCAGGAGCGCGGGCAGGACGAATGGGCACAGAGAATTTCCGTGGCCCTCGGTCACGCCGGCGCATGAATAATAAAGGCCCGCCAGTAAGCGGCTAAACACCAGAGAGCAGGAGGAGACGACACCATGGCACAAGAAAAGACCTACACCGAGGCCGACAAGAAGGAAGACGTCAAAGTTCTCCACGGCATGGGCTATGCCCAGGAACTCGAAAGGCGGATGAGCAAGTTCTCGAACTTCGCCATCTCCTTCTCGATCATCTGCATCATGTCGGGCGGCATCAATTCGCTCGGCCAGGCGACATCGGGGGCAGGAGGCGCCGCAATCGGCATCGGCTGGCCGGTGGGCGTCGCCATCTCCGGCATCTTCGCTCTGGCGCTGGCGCAGATTTCCTCGGCCTATCCGACGGCGGGCGGCCTCTATCACTGGGGTTCGATCCTCGGCAACCGCTTCACCGGCTGGCTCTCCGCCTGGCTCAACCTGCTCGGCCTCATCACGGTGCTCGGCGCCATCAATGTCGGCACCTTCTATTTCTTCTACGGCGCCTTCGGCTCGATGTTCGGCATCGAGGACACCCTGGTGCACCGGGTGGTCTTCGTGGCCGTCATTACCGGCTTGCAGGCGCTGATCAATCATTTCGGCATCGTGCTCACGGCCAAGCTGACCGATTTCTCTGGCTATCTGATCTTCGCCTCCGCCATCGCCCTCACCGTCGTGTGCCTGGCCTCGGCGTCGAGCTTCGAAGTCTCGCGCCTGTGGACCTTCGGCAATTATACGGGAACGGAAGGTGCGAGTGCCGTGTGGCCGGTGGCCGTGTCGGGGTTGATGGCCTTTCTGGTCGGACTGCTTTTGCCGATCTACACCATTACCGGCTATGACGCCTCCGCCCACACCTCCGAGGAAACCGTCAAGGCGGCCCATTCGGTGCCGGCCGGCATGGTGGCGTCGGTGTGGTGGTCGGGCATTTTCGGCTGGCTGATGCTGTGCGCCTTCATCATCATGATTCCCAATCTCGATGACGCCGCCAAGCAGGGCTGGAACGTGTTCTTCTGGGGCATGGATGCCCAGGTGAATCCGGTGGTGAAAAACCTTCTCTACATCGCCATCTTCGTCTCGCAACTGCTGTGCGGCCTGGCCACGGTGACCAGCGCCTCGCGCATGCTGTTCGCCTTCTCGCGCGACGGCGGCATCCCGGGCGCGTCCAAGGCGCTCGCCAAGGTCAGCCCGGCGCACCGCGTGCCGGTGGCCTCGATCTGGGCGTCGTCGATCCTGTCGGTGTTGTTCGTGTGGTTCACCTCGGCCATCACGATTGCCGGCACGCCCGCATATTCGATCGTCGTCTCGTGCACGGTCATCTTCCTGTTCCTGTCGTTCACGGTGCCGATCACGCTCGGCCTGTTCACCATCGGCGGCGAGAAATGGCCGAAAATGGGCCCGTGGGACATCGGCATCGGCACCTACAAGCTGGTCGCGGTATTGTCGATCCTTTCCATGATCCTCATGTTCGTCATCGGCATCCAGCCGCCGAACGATTGGGCGCTCTACATCACCGTTGGCTTCCTGATCCTGACGGCGATCATCTGGTTCGTATTCGAGAACCGGCGTTTCCAGGGCCCACCGATCGGCGACATGATCGCCAAGCGGCAGGCATCGATCCGCGCGGCGGAAGCCGCGGTCGGCGAAACCGGCAACTGAGACATCAAATGGCGGCGCGGATAATGTTTCCGCGCCGCTTCGTCCGCTTCCGCTCACCGCAAACGAGGACACCATGACCACGGGCATGCTCACACTCGCCGAACTCAAGAAGGAAGTCGCCGCCGGCACCATCGACACGGTGATCGCAGCACTGGTCGACATGCAGGGGCGGCTGATCGGCAAGCGCTTCCATGCGCAATTCTTCGCCGATGGCGGCTATGAGGAAACCCACGGCTGCAACTATCTCCTCGCCGACGACATCGAAATGGAAACGGTGCCCGGCTACAAGGCGACGAGCTGGGAGAAGGGCTACGGCGATTTCGTGCTGAAACCCGACATGGCGACGCTCCGGCGCACCCCCTGGCTGCCCGGAACGGCGCTGGTTATCTGCGACGTGCTCGATCATCATACCCACGAGGATATTCCGCATAGCCCGCGCGCCATTCTCAGGAAACAGTTGAAGCGGCTCGCGGCCATGAAGCTCAAGGCCTATATGGCCTCGGAGCTTGAATTCTTCCTGTTCGACGACAGCTACGAGGCGGCCCACCACAAGGGCTACCGCCATCTCAAGACGGCGGGCCACTATATCCAAGATTATCACATCCTGCAGACCACCAAGGAAGAAGGCGTCATGCGGGCGATCCGCAACGGGCTGCATGGGGCCGGCATTCCGGTCGAGAACTCCAAGG
>JANMQL010000093.1:0-17270 GCA_031370475.1 Hyphomicrobiales bacterium
AGCCGCAGTTAACATAAAGCCCTTCCACGGGCGTTTTGCCGATGATCGGAGAACGGTCACCCGTCATATCCACAATGCCGCCCCAGTGGCGCAACATGCGCAGGCGCGAGATGATCGGGAAAGTTTCAATCAACGCATTGATCGTGTGTTCCAGCGCCGGGAATGAACCGCGCTGCGAATAGTTGTTGTAAGGATCAGTGCCGCCGCCGATCACCAATTCGCCCTTGTCGGATTGGCTCATATAGCCATGCACCGTGTTGGCCATCACCACGCAATCGATGACGGGCTTGATCGGTTCAGATACCAGCGCTTGCAGACACATGCTCTCAATCGGCATCCGCACGCCGGCCATGTCCATCACCGTCGACACATTGCCGGCGGTGACAACGCCCACCTTCTTGGTCTTGATCACACCGCGCGTGGTTTCAAGGCCGATAACTTTGTCGCCTTCGCGTTGAATGCCTGTCACTTCACAGTTCTGGATGATGTCGACGCCCATCGAAACGGCGCCCCTTGAATAGCCCCAGGCCACCCCAACGTGACGGCCGGTTCCGCCGCTCGGCTGATAAAAAGCGCCGAGGATCGGATAGCGGCAATCCGCGTCGACATTGATGATGGGTACAAGCTCCTTCACCTCCGCCGCGGTGATCATGCGGCAGTCGAGGCCCGCCAGCCGGTTGGCATGGGCGGTGCGCTGGAAGGCGCGAAGCTCGTGCTGTGTCTGGCACAGCATGACGACGCCGCGCGGCGAGAACATCACATTGAAGTTCAGCTCCTGTGACAAACATTCATAGAGGGAACGCGCCAGCTCATAGATGGCGATCGAGGCATCCTGCAAATAGTTAGAGCGGATGATGGTGGTGTTACGCCCGGTATTGCCGCCGCCGAGCCAGCCCTTCTCGACCACCGCGATATTGGTCATCTTGTGGTTCCGGGCCAGGTAATAGGCGGTGGCGAGGCCATGGCCGCCGGCGCCGACGATCACCGCATCATATTCGGGCTTGGGGGCGGGCGAGCGCCAGACGCGCTCCCAGTCCTTGTGGTAGTTCATCGCGTTGCGGGCGAGCGAGAAGACGGAATAACGCGGCTTCATGGATCTATCCTTAAGGCTGGCGCTATGTAACAAATGCGCGATGCCGCCACCAAGGGTTTTCCGACGCCCCAATGCCGCCATGCGACAATGCGACGGAAGCTTTGGCCGCAACCGTGAACTAGATAGCAGACGGCCGCGGGAAATGCTCATAGAGTCATGATCTGGTTGGTATTTGCAATAATGACGGCGGCGGTGCTGGCGGCGCTGTCGATGCCGCTCTGGCAGGGCAGGGCGACCGTGGCGCCGGGCCGTGATCACTATGATCGGGCGGTGTTCCGCGACCAGCTTGCCGAGCTTGAGCGCGACCGGGCGCGCGGAGCGATCGGCGTGGCCGAGGCCGAGGCCGCCCGCAACGAGATTTCCCGCCGCCTCATCCAGGCGGCACGGCCGCCATCGCAAGCCGTAACCGGCAAGGCCCGTGCCTTAGGGCTGATCGGCGCCGCATTGGTGCCGCTTGTGGCAATTGCACTCTATCTCAATTCCGGCATGCCGCGTCTGGCCGATGTGCCGCTGGCGGCGCGGCTGGAAAAGGCGGTCGACAATCAGGATTTCGCCGCACTCATCGCCAAGGTCGAACGCCACCTCGGGCAAAATCCGGATGACGTCGAAGGCTGGAAGGTTCTGGCCCCCGCCTACAAGCGCGAGCGGCGCTGGCAGGATGCGGCCGATACCTATGCCAACATCATCCGCCTGTCGCATCCGGATGCCACCTTGATCGCCGATTACGGCGAGATGCTGGTTTTCGCCAATGACGGCATGGTGACGGCGGAAGCCGCCCGCGCCTTCGCTGCCGCCTTGCGGGCCGATGCAAAATTGCCCAAGGCGCGTTTCTTCGCCGCTCTCGCGTCGAAGCAGGAAGGCAGGCGGGCGGACGCGCAACAGGCATTCGAAGCCCTACTTGCCGGAAGCTCCGCCGATGCAGCCTTTCGACCCATGGTCGAGGCGGAACTGAAAGATCTTGCCGCGGCGGCCGATCAGCAGGCGATGATCCGCGCCATGGTCAACGGCCTCGAAGAGCGGCTCAAGACCGATACCGGCGATCTCGAAGGCTGGCAGCGCCTGATCCGTTCCCGTGCCGTGTTGAAGGAATTGGACAAGGCTAGGGCGGCCTATGCTACGGCAAGGCATCATTTCAGCGATAGGCCAGAGGCGCTTGCGGCGCTCGATGGCCTGGCGACGGAGTTGAACATCAAGTGACTCGCAAGCAGAAACGACTGTCAGTTATTCTTGCCGGTCTCGCCGTGCTTGGCATCGCCATGGGGCTGGTGCTTTATGCGCTCAGGGACACGATCGTGTTCTTCTATATGCCGAGCGAGATTGCCGAGAAGGGCGTCAGGCCCGGTCAGCGGTTTCGTCTCGGGGGATTGGTGGAGCAGGGCAGCGTCAAGAGGGGAGAGGGGACCGGCGTGAGTTTCATCGTCACCGACAAGATCAAATCCATTCCTGTTACTTATTCCGGGCAGTTGCCCGATTTGTTCCGCGAGGGCCAGGGCGTGGTCGCCGAGGGCAAGCTCGATGCCGGTGGAACTTTCATTGCCGACACTGTCCTGGCCAAGCATGACGAGAATTACATGCCAAAGGATGTCGCCGACAAGCTCAAGGAAAAGGGCGTCTGGCAGGGGGCGACTCAATGATCGCCGAGACCGGCCATTTCGCCCTGATATTGGCGCTTGCCGTGGCGCTCTTTCAATTCGCCGTGCCGCTTTACGGCGCCTACCGCGGCGATGCGGCGGTGATGCGCATGGCGGCACCGGCGGCACTGGCGCAATTGAGTCTCATCGTCATCGCCTTCGCCGCGTTGACCCACGCCTATGTGACCAGCGATTTCTCGGTGCAGAACGTCTTCGAGAATTCACATTCGGCCAAGCCGCTGCTCTATAAAATTTCCGGCGTCTGGGGCAACCACGAAGGTTCGATGGTGCTGTGGGTGCTGATCCTGTCGCTGTTCGGCGCGGCGGTGGCACTCTTCGGCGATAATCTGCCGCTCGAACTCAAGTCGCGCGTCCTAGCGGTCCAGGGCTCGATCGGCGCCGCTTTCCTGCTCTTCATTGTCACCACTTCCAATCCCTTCACCCGCCTTGATCCCGCCCCCATCGAAGGCAACGGCCTCAATCCGATCCTCCAGGATCCAGCGCTCGCCTTCCATCCGCCCTTTCTCTACGCCGGCTATGTCGGGCTCTCAATTGCCTTCTCCTTCGCTGTGGCGGCCCTGATCGAAGGCCGGGTCGATGCCGCCTGGGCCCGTTGGGTGCGGCCGTGGACACTGGTCGCCTGGATGTTCCTGACCATCGGCATCGCCATGGGCTCCTGGTGGGCCTATTACGAGCTCGGCTGGGGCGGCTGGTGGTTCTGGGATCCGGTGGAGAATGCCAGCTTCATGCCGTGGATTGTCGCCACGGCGCTGCTCCATTCGGCAATCGTCGTCGAAAGGCGCAATGCCCTGAAAATCTGGACGATCCTGCTGTCGATCCTCGCCTTCTCTCTGTCGCTGGTGGGAACTTTCCTGGTGCGTTCCGGCGTGCTGACCTCGGTGCACGCATTCGCCGTCGATCCGGCCCGCGGCATTTTCATTCTCGGCATTCTCTGCCTGTTTATCGGCGGCGCGCTGACGCTGTTTGCTTGGCGGGCACCGTTGTTGAAGGCGGGCGGGCTGTTCGCGCCGGTGAGCCGCGAGGGCGGATTGGTCGTCAACAATCTCCTGCTCTGCGTCGCCTGTATTTCGGTGTTCATCGGCACGCTCTATCCGCTGGCGCTCGAGACTTTGACGGGCGAGAAGATTTCCGTCGGTCCCCCTTATTTCAATTTGACCTTCGGACCCATCATCCTGCCCTTGCTGTTGCTGGTGCCGCTCGGCCCTTTCCTGACATGGAAGCGCGCCGACCTCTGGGGCGCCGTGCAGCGCCTGTGGGTTGCTGCATTGGTGGCGATTGGCGCGGCACTGCTGATTCTGGTGGTCACGCAGCGCGGCCCCTGGCTGGCGCCGTTCGGGATCGCACTCGGCGTCTGGCTGGTCATGGGCTCGCTCAGTGAGCTGGCCACCCGCATCGGCCTGTTCCGCGCGCCGTGGCCTACGAGCCTGTCGCGGCTTCTCGGCCTTCCCGGCGCGGCAATCGGTATGAGCCTGGCTCACGCCGGCGTCGGCATCATGATCGCCGGCATCATCGCCATCTCGCTGTGGAAGGTGGAAGTGATCGTCGCCATGAAACCCGGCGATACGGCGCAGGTGGGCGACTATGCCGTTACCTTCCAGGGTGAAACGCCACTGACCGGGCCCAATTACACCGGCGAGACCGGCCGCTTCCGCGTAACCCTCGGCGGCAGCGAGATAACGGTGCTGGCCTCCGAAAAGCGCATCTTCCAGCCGAGCCGCATGCCGACCACGGAAGTCGGCCTGCACCAGACGCTGGCCGGCGATCTCTATGTGGTGATGGGCGACCGGACCAATGACGGCGGCCGCGCCGTGCGGCTTTATTTCAACCCGCTGGTCAATCTCATCTGGCTGGGTGCGGCGGTGATGTTCATGGGCGGCATTTTCTCGCTCACCGACCGCCGCTACCGCGTCGGCGCGCCGAAACGGGTGGCGATGGCGGAAACGGTGGCGGCGGAATGAGAATCCTTCCCGTCCTTCTGTTCCTGATGCTCGGAGGCTCCGCTTTTGCCGTGCAGCCCGACGAAATCCTGAAGGATCCGGCCCTGGAAGCGCGTGCCCGGGCATTGTCGGGGGGCCTGCGCTGCCTCGTCTGCCAGAACCAGTCGATCGACGATTCCGATGCGCCGCTGGCCCGGGACTTGCGCATTCTCATCCGCGAGCGCCTGACCGCGGGGGAGAGCGATGCCCAGGTGATGGGATACGTGGTCGACCGTTATGGCGATTTCGTGCTCCTCAAGCCGCGTCTCACCGCCAGGACGGCCCTGCTGTGGGCAATGCCATTCGCCGTCCTGCTGCTTGCCGCCCTGTTCCTGTTCCGCCGCCGGAAGGCCACCGCCGCCAATGAAGCGCCGCTTTCCGCCGAGGAACGCGCCGCCCTCGACCGGGCGCTGGAATAACCCGAACATTACCGATTTTTCATCTTCCCGACATGCCGCCGTAAGCCGGTGGCTCCTATATGTCGGATATCGGTTTTCCATAATGGAGGTTCCCCATGCCACTCACTGCCACCCGCAAGACCAGCCGCATGCTCAGTATCTTTGCGGCGGGTCTGTTCGCGGCGACGGCGCTTTCGGCGACTTTGCTGGTGGTGCCCGCCGCTCCTGTGCTCGCTCAATCCCAGGCGCCAATCGATCTCAGCCGGGGTTTTGCCGACATCGTCGACAAGGTTATGCCCGCCGTCGTCAGCGTCGAGGTAAAATTCTCCAATGTCGCGGACACCGGCATGGGTGGTCAGGATCAACCCGACTTACGCGGTCTTCCCGAAGACAGCCCGTTTCGCGATTTTTTCAAGCAGTTTCCGCAGTTCCGCAATGGCCAGCCCTTCGATGCGCCGCAGCGCCCCGAGCACGGCATGGCACAGGGCTCCGGCTTCATCATTTCGGCCGACGGCTACGCGGTGACCAACAATCACGTGGTGCAGAACGCCGAGGAAGTCTCGGTCAAGCTCAAGGACGGCGAGGAACTCAGGGCCGAAGTCATCGGCACCGATCCCAAGACCGATCTGGCGCTGATCAAGATCAAGTCGGACAAGACCTTTCAGTTCGTGAAATTCGCGGCAACGGAACCCCGCGTCGGCGACTGGGTGGTGGCGGTCGGCAATCCCTTCGGCCTCGGCGGCACGGTGACGACCGGCATTATTTCGGCCCGTGGCCGTGACATCGGTTCCGGCCCCTATGACGATTTCCTGCAGATCGACGCCTCAATCAATCGTGGCAATTCCGGCGGGCCCGCCTTCAATCTTGAGGGCGACGTGGTCGGCATCAACACGGCGATCTTCTCGCCGTCGGGCGGCTCGGTCGGCATCGGCTTCGCCGTTCCGGCCTCGACCGCCCAGGACGTGATTGCCAGCCTCAAGGACAATGGCACGGTAACCCGCGGCTGGCTGGGCGTGCAGATCCAGCCGGTCACCGCGGATATTGCCGAAGGCCTGGGCCTTGCCGAGGCAAAAGGCGCCGTCGTTTCCGATGTGACAGAGGATTCGCCAGCTCTCAAAGCCGGTCTCAAGGCGGGCGACACCATCGTCAAGCTCGACGGCAAGAACGTGGAAGATGCCCGCGACCTGGCCCGCAAGGCGGCGCGCATCCAGCCCGGCAAGCCGGTTCCCGTCACCATTGTGCGTGATGGCAAAACCATGGAACTCTCGGTGAAGATCGGCGTCATGCCGAACGACCCCAAGATGGCGGGCGCGGCCACGCCGGACAAGAACGCGAACCTCACCTCACTCGGCATCGAACTTGCCCCGGCGCCGGACGGAGCCGGCGTCCAGATTACCGGTGTTCAACCCGACAGTCCGGCGGCCGACCGGGGTCTCAAACCCGGCGATGTGATCATGGAAGTGGCCGGTCGCGAAGTGCACACGCCCGGCGACGTCAAAGATGCTCTCAAGGACGGGACCAAGAAGCGCGTCTTGATGCTGGTTCGTTCCGGCGGCGGTCAGCGCTTCATTGCCTTGCCCATGGACCGGGGTTGATCCAACTAAAAAGGGCATGCGATCCGCTTCCCCCGCTCGCATATCGTGTGCCCATTTGCGCGGAGGCCCCATCGCCGGCCTCCGCGCCCCTCTTTTCAGGAGTAACGGAACATGCAAGCTATAGCGCATGAGAACATCAAGCCGGCGCAGCCGGAACAGCACCGGCAATCCATGCGCATTTTGGTGATCGAGGACGACCGCGATGCGGCCTCCTGGCTGCTCAAGGGCCTGGCCGAAAGCGGCCATGTCGCCGATCTCGCCACCAATGGCGAAGAGGGTCTGGCGCTAGCCCGCGACGGCGTGCATGATGTGCTGATCGTCGACCGCATGCTGCCCAAACTCGACGGTCTGGCCATGATCCGCCAGTTGCGCGGCGAAGGCATCCGGACGCCGGCGCTAATCCTCAGCGCGCTCGGCGACGTCGACGAGCGGGTCAAGGGACTGCGCGCCGGCGGCGACGACTATCTCGGCAAGCCCTATGCCTTTTCGGAATTGCTGGCCCGCGTCGAAGGCCTTGGACGCCGCGCCGGCGATGAGCCGCAGGACACCAAGCTAAAGGCCGCCGACCTCGAAATGGACCTGCTCACCCGCTCGGTCAGCCGCGCCGGCAAGAATCTGCCGCTGCAGCCACGCGAATTCAAACTGCTCGAATATCTGATGCGCAATGCCGGCCATGTTGTCACCCGCACAATGTTGCTAGAGAATGTCTGGGATTATCATTTCGACCCCCAGACCAACGTGATCGACGTGCACATTTCCAGGCTCCGGTCCAAGATCGACAAGGGTTTCCACGAGCCGCTGCTGCAAACCGTGCGCGGCGCCGGATACATGATACGTGCGCGCTAGCCTGAAACTTCTCAAGACATCGACCTTCCGGCTCGCCGCTCTCTATCTCCTGTTGTTTGCCGTCTCGGTGGCGGCCCTTCTCGCCTATGTCTACTGGAACACCGCGGTTCTGCTCGAACGCCAGACCGACGACACGATCCGCGCCGAAATCCAGGCGCTTGCCGACCAGTATCGCCTGCGCGGCGTGGCCGGCATCATCGACACAGTGCAAAGGCGCAGCCGCGAGGAAACCGGATCGATCTATCTCTTGACCGATGGGGTGGGCGCCAAGATCGCCGGCAATATCGACAAGCTGCCGGCCGAGGCGGTGAGCGACAGGGAGTGGATCGAGTTTTCCCTCAACGTGATGCATGGCGGGGCTGCCGAGCACCACACGGCGCGCGCCTTTCACACCGATCTCGCCGGCGATTATGAGCTGGTCGTCGGGCGCGATGTCGAAGCGTTGCGCCAATTCGCCGGCATCATCCGCAGCACGATTTATGGCGCCATCGCAATCGCCGTGGTGCTTGGTCTTGGCGGCGGTCTGGCGATGAGCCGCAACTTCCTGCGCCGTGTCGATGCCATTACCGATGCCAGCCGCTCGATCATGGGTGGCAATATGCAGGGCCGCATGCCGGTGTCGGGATCGGGCGATGAACTCGACCGCTTGGCCCGTTCCCTCAACGAGATGCTCGACCGCATCGAAAGCCTGATGGCCGGCATGCAGGAAGTCTCGAGCAACGTGGCGCACGATCTCAAGACGCCGCTCACCCGCATCAAGGCTCGTGTCGAGGGAGCGCTGCGGGGGCGCAAGAGCGCCGAATACCGCGCCGCGCTGGAAAAAACCGTCGAGGACTCCGACCGTCTGCTGCAGACCTTCAACGCGTTGTTGTCGATCACCCGCGCCGAGTCGGGACAATCGAGGAGTGGCCTCGCCCCCATCGATGCCCGCACCATTCTTGCCGATGTGGCGGAGCTCTATGAACCGACGGCCGAGGAGCAGGGTGGTGCCCTGACAATTGCGGCCCCTGAGGGTCTCGAAATCCTTGCCGACCGGCAGCTCCTGTCGCAGGCGGTGAGCAATCTCGTCGATAATGCCTTGAAATATGGCGCAGCCGAGGGAACCGCGCCGCAGATTTCCATCGCCGGCGCCATCGAGGACGGCAGTGTCGTCATAACCGTGGCGGACCGTGGTCCCGGCATTCCGTCCGCCGATCGGGAGCGGGTGATCGAGCGCTTCGTAAGGTTGGATACGAGCCGCTCCAAGCCCGGCAACGGTCTGGGGCTCAGCCTTGTCGCCGGCGTCATGAAGCTGCATGGCGGCAGGCTGGTCCTCGAGGACAACGAACCGGGCCTCCGAGCCAGACTGGTGCTTCCGCGCCTCCCGGCGAGCAGCTAGAACCGGCTGATGCCGGGAAATGAAACGAGCCATCGCCACCGTCTGCCCGAACCCGCCGATCCGGCGGCGGCTGCCCTGTTCTGGGAGAAGACATCCCTCCGCCCCACCGATCCTGTGCAGAAGGCACTGGTCGAGGCCATGGCGGGAGGCTCGCCGTTTCTCCGTCACTTGATGTTGGTCGAAACTGGCTTTGCCGCGCGGGTGCTGGCGGAGGAACCGGGCCGCCTGCTGGACGGACTTGTCGCCGCGCTAGCGGCCGCAAGCAGGCTTGAAGACCAATCCGGCTTTCAGCGCGCCCTGCGGCAGACGCGCGCCCGCGCCGCGCTGGCGATCGCGGCAGCGGATATTGCCGGGCTATGGACCGTCGACGAAGTGACAGCCGCACTCACCCGCTTTGCCGATGCGGCTCTCAATGCTGCCATAAACTGGCTGCTGCGGGAGGGCGCACGGGCCAGAAAACTTACACTTTCGGAAAAAACCGATCCGGGCCACGGTTGCGGCTATGTGGTTCTGGCCATGGGCAAGCATGGCGCCTTCGAGCTCAATTACTCCAGCGACATCGATCTGATCGTTCTCTACGACCCTGAAGCGGCGATCCTCGCGGCGGGCATCGAACCCGCCGTGTTCTTCGTGCGCCTGACCAAGCAGCTGGTGCAACTCCTGCAGGACGTGACCGAGGACGGCTATGCCTTCCGCGTCGATCTGAGACTCAGGCCCGATCCGCGCGCCACGCAAGTTGCGATCTCCATCGAGGCGGCGGCCATCTATTACGAGAACATGGGCCAGAACTGGGAGCGCGCCGCCATGATCAAGGCCAGGCCGGCGGCCGGCGATCTGGCGCTGGGCGCCGAATTTCTCGACCGCCTCAAGCCCTATATCTGGCGGAAATATCTCGATTTCGCCGCGATCGCCGATGTGCAGTCGCTGAAGCGCCAGATTCACGCGGTCAAGGGCCACGGCTCCATCGCCGTCATCGGACACAATATCAAGCTCGGCCGCGGCGGCATCCGCGAGATCGAATTCTTCGTGCAGACCCAGCAATTGATCGCCGGCGGCCGCAATCCGAAACTGCGCGGCCGCGGCACCCTCGCCATGCTCGATGGGCTGGCCGAGGCACAATGGATTGCGCCACAGGTGGCGATGGAACTGAAAGAGGCCTACCGCTTCCTGCGCATGGTCGAGCATCGTGTCCAGATGGTGAACGACGAGCAGACTCACACTCTGCCGGACGAGCCCGTAGCCTTCGAGAACCTGGCGCGGTTTTCGGGATTTGCGTCCGGCGCCGCATTCGAGACCCGCCTGCGCGCCACATTCGAGTGTGTGCAGGGTCATTATTCGGCCCTGTTCGAAGATGCGGTCGAGCTTGGTACCGAAGGCGGGAGTCTGGTCTTCACAGGCGGCGAGGACGATCCCGAAACAATCGAAACCTTGAAGGAGATGGGTTTCCGCGGCGCGAGCGAGATTTCGGCGACGATCCGTGGCTGGCATTTTGGCCGCTATGCGGCGACCCGCTCGAGCCGCGCCAAGGAACTTCTGACCGAGTTGATGCCGGCGCTGCTGAAGGCGCTGGCCGCCACCGGCGATGCCGACCAGGCCTTCCTCGCCTTCGACCGTTTCCTCGGCGGCTTGCCGGCGGGCGTTCAGCTCTTCTCGCTGCTCAAGGCCAATCCGCGCCTGCTCGACCTGATCGCCACTATCCTCGGCACAGCGCCCCGGCTTGCCGAGCAATTGAGCCGAAGGCCGAAGGTTCTTGACGCTGTGCTGGAGCGGAATTTCTTCGATGCGTTGCCCACCGCCGCCGAAATCGAAGAAATCATTGCCGCCACCATTCCCGCCGATACGCCGCTCGATGAGGCGGTGGACCGGACCCGCATCGTCGGCAAGGAACAGTCCTTTCGCATCGGCGTCCGAGTGTTGTCCGAAACCGTGAGTGCCGTGGATGCGGGCATCGCCTTTTCCAATCTCGCCGGTCTGCTCCTCGGCCGCCTGCACGAGGCTGTCGCAACCGACATTGCCGCCCGCCATGGCGCAATTGCCGGCGGCCGCAGCGCGGTGATCGCCATGGGCAAGCTTGGCGGCCGCGAGATGACGGCGGCCTCCGATCTCGACCTGATCCTCGTCTACGACCACGCTCCGGGCAGCGAGATGTCGGACGGTGCGCGGCCCTTGAGCGCCAATCAATATTATGCCCGCCTCACCCAGCGCCTGATTGCCGCCCTGACCGCTCCGACCGCCGAAGGCACGCTCTACGACGTCGACATGCGGCTCAGGCCCTCGGGCAGCAAGGGTCCGGTGGCGGCCAGTCTCGAAAGCTTCCGCGCCTATCATCGGGACTCGGCCTGGACCTGGGAGAAACTGGCGCTGATCCGGGCTCGCGTTATCTGCGGCGATCAAAGCCTGGCGGCGGAATTGACCGACGCGATAGAGACCGCCCTGTGCGTGCCGCGCGATGCCCGCTTGACCCGTGCCGATGTCCTCGCCATGCGCCGCCTGATGCTCAGGGAAATGGGCGGCGCCAGGCTCTGGGACATCAAGCAGGTGCGGGGCGGCCTGGTCGAAGTCGAGTTCCTGGCCCAAACCTTGCAGCTCATCCATGCCGCTTCCAATCCCGCCATCCTCGACACCAACACCTATGCAGCACTTGGCAAGCTCGCGGCGGCCGGACATTTGCGGCAGGCGGAAGCCCAGGCGCTACGCGAGGCCTGCGCCCTTTATCATCGCATCACCCAGGTTCTGCGCCTCTGCGTCAGCGGTGCCTATGATCCGGCTACTTCGCCCGCCGGGCTCAATCGTATCGTCGCCAGTGCGGCGGCGGCCCCCGATATCGGCCCCACCGAGGCGCTGCTGGCCGAAACCCAGGCCCGGGTGGCCGGTATTTTCGATGAACTGATCGGTCCCGCGGGGTAAGCGACGGAATTGACCGTCCTCCTGCGTCTGGTGTTCCGGAAGCCCGCTTCCGCAACCCATGAGGAGGAACCCAATATGAAGCCCATTTCCGTTGGCATGGCCGCCATGGCCGGACTGATCCTGTTGGCCGGAACGGCCGCGGCGATCGAACCGTGGATTCCGCGCAACGACAAGAGTTTCGCCAAGCTTGACGCCGATCACAACGGCAAGGTGACGCTCGATGAAATAACGCCCCCCGCCGAAAAACGCTTTACCGGCTACGACACCGACGGCGATGGGGCGGTCAGCGCCGCCGAAATCGATGCCCGGCTGAAACAGGCGCTCGAACGCCGCCGCAACCGGATATTGGCCGGCCTCGATGAAGACAAGAACGGCAGCGTCAGCAAGGCCGAACTCGACAAATTCGTCGAAGCCATGTTCAATGGCGCCGATGCCGACGATGACGGCGGCGTGACGCTCGACGAGGCGCGGGCCTTCCGCATGGCGGCCTGGCGCAAGAAGCGCGAGGGAGCGTCCGCCAACTGACGATGGGAGCCGGCTGGCCGGGTGAACAAAAGCGGCGACGATGATGGGCCGGTTTCCGCAGGCTGGCGATCGGCGGCGGATGCGGAATTGCTTGCCGCCGCCGCCCGCCGTGACAAAGCGGCTTTCGCCGAGATCGCCGCCCGCTATTACCGGCCGGTCTATCGGCTGGCCTGGCGCATGACCGGCGGCCATGCCGACAGTGAGGACATCGCCCAGGAGGTCTTCGTCAAGCTGTGGCGCAATCCGGGCCAGGTGCGCGAGGCGATGGCGCTCAAGGGCTGGCTCATGCGGGTCGCCGCCAATGGCGCCATCGACCGGGCGCGTCGGCGTGGAGCCGTCGCGCTCGACGAGGTGCCGGAGCCCGCCGATGCAGAGCCGCGGGCCGATCGCGGCCTCGAGCGGCAGGAGGCGCAGCGCCACATCGACCGGGCCATCGCGGCCCTGCCGGAACGCCAGCGGCTGGCGCTTTCGCTGGTGCATTTCGAGGGCCTGTCGAATATCGCGGCGGCGGCGGCGATGCAGGCGAGCGTCGAGGCGGTTGAATCGCTCTTGGCCCGGGCGCGGCGGGGGCTGAAGGAAAAGCTTTCCGGCCATTGGCGCGAATTGCTTGACGGCTTGGGCACGGGGAGCGGATGAGGAACGAACATGGATGAGACAATACGAAAGCAGATCGACGACGTGCTTGCCGGGGCTAGCAACCCCGAGTTGCCGGCGGGCGCCATGGAGCGGCTGCTGGCGCGGCTCGACGACGAGGATCGCGTCGTCGCGATGCCGTCGCCCAGACCTTCGCCGCGACCGATGCTGCCGTGGAGCGCGGCCCTGCCTTTGGCGGCCTCGCTGGCGCTCGGTGTCTATCTGGGCGCCATGGGAAGCCTCGACGACTTTCTTCCCGATTCCGTCACCGGTGAGGTGGCCGTAAGCGACGATGAGAATGCCGACTTGAGCGGCGTCACCGATGCCGAGGCCTATGCCGAGGAGGACGTAACATGAGCGCCGATCATCCGGCCGGCAGCCCGGCCGGAACCAGCCAGGAGCGGCCCGCATCGCGATCGTCGCGCTGGTGGACGATCCTGCTGATCGTCTCGCTCGCCTTCAATGTGCTGATTGGCGCCGCCGCCGCGACCCGCTTTTTCGTCAAGGAGCGGATCGAGCGCGTGACGGGCGCCGGCTATATCCAGCTCGTGCCGCGCAAATTCCTGGCGGATTTGCCGCAAGAGCGGCGGCGCGAGCTGCTCGCCGTGTTCGGCGAATTTCGCGACGAGTTCCGCGACGGCCGCAAGGCGGCGCGTGAAAGTGCGGCGAAACTTGCCGATGTGCTCGAGGCCGAGCCCTATGACGCGGCCGCCGTCAAGGCGGTGGCCGGTGAGTTCGCCCAATCCGGCAGCGGGCTGATCGGCCATGGCGTTGAGGCCGCGATGCAATTCATCGGCAAGCTGACGCCCGAGGAACGCCGGCAACTGGCAATCCGCATCCGCGAACGCGCCGCGGCGGGGAAAAGCAATTGAGCCGGCTGGCTGACGGGAAAACCGCGCCGGTTTCGTTGACTCCGCCGCGGCGCGAATATTTAAAGTATTACATGAATAGCATATCGTATATCCTTCCCGTTGCTTTTCGGATGCATAGCGGCACACATGAAATCGATCATTCTGCATTACCACTACTTCAAGAACGCGGGAACTTCGGTCGATGCGGTATTGCAGCAGAACTTTCCCGGACAATGGCTGACCGCCGAATTCGACGGAATGGAAAATCATATCGCCGTCGCCGATTGGATTTGCGCCCACCCGGAAGCAGCGGCGTTTTCCTCGCATACCGCCCAGTTCCCCTTGCCGGAAATTGCGGACCTGCGGATCGTGCCGATCGTGTTCCTCAGACATCCGCTCGACCGCATCCGCTCGGCCTATGCTTTTGAGAAAAAACAGGTCTCGGACAATTACGGCGCCAAGCTCGCCAAGCAGACCGATTTTTCCGGTTACATCCGGACCAGGCTTGACAATCCCCACGACCTGCAGTGCCGGAATTTTCAAACGTTCCGCCTGGCCCGCGCCGTCCCGGGTCCGAGAAGCTCCGAACTCGACCGGGCGGGGTTGGCCTGACCAGGCACTCAGCGTATTCTGCTGCGCTGCGTCGCTTGACTTTCGTTTTCCCGCTTATAATTGTGACTTCTTTGCGAATTGATCGAGAAAAATCCCAATGCTTCAAGCGGTCAATGAATATCTCAATGGACACTTCAAGACAGTCGAGGGCTGGTGCATCCCCCATCTGTGGCAGGTCATCGAACCCCTTCATGAACTTCAGACGAACCTCGGCATCAATCAGCCTGTGGCCGAAATAGGCGTGTTCCACGGGAAGTTCCTTATCGGCCTACTCAAGACAAAGAACGTGTCGCGTGGCAATTTCGCCATTGATGTCTTCGATATGCAGGAGTTCAATTTGGATGGCGCCGGGAAGGGAAACTTGCAAGCGCTCAAAGATAATCTTGCGAAGTGCGGAATGGCGCCGGACACTGTTATCATCGAGCGGGTGGATAGCCTGGCGATCCGCGATGCACACATAGATTCCATACTTGCAAGATCAGGGGGCGGCTTCAGTTTTTTTAGCGTAGATGGCTGTCACCTTCCCGAGCATACGGTGAACGATATTCGTATTGCGATGAAGCTTACTGTTCCACAGGGGATCATTTTTATCGACGACTACTACAATGCGAATTGGCCGGGCGTACAAGAAGGCGTGGCGAAGCTCTATTTCAACGATTACGTCAACCGTGTACCGCTCGTCTATACCTGTAACAAGCTCTTCCTTTGCCACCTCTCCTATCATCGCCATTTTTTGGACTATACTGCCGATTTTCTGAGCAAGCACCATCCCGAAACACGCGTTAAACGCGTTAAACGTTTCGGCTATGATTGCTTGACCGTGACGCCGCAAATGACCTCCGACAAATACCTTTCGTAAGTCACGGCGCATACGTGCAGATGATCGAGTTTCATGCCTCAATCCTCAAGAGAGGATATGATTCGATGCAAGAAGCGCTATACTGACGGACTCTTCAGCGACGACCGGCGCGAGATCCGCGTCTTCGAAATCGGGTCCTTCTAGATCGCCCCAGCCGCTTGCCGATCTTGCTTCGTCTTCAAAAACGCGCGGATCGCCTCGATATCCTCGTTGCAGATCAAATCTGGGGACAGCGAAACGGACGACTTCGACTCGATCTTCTGACTCGCGAAAAAATCATTGTATTCCCGAATGCTAAACTGCATCGCGGCCCTCAACGCCGATTCGTGGAAATAGAGCCTCTGCCAACGCTCCATAATGCTGTAGGAATTCGTGTCTCCAGGGAAGGAAAACTGTTTTAGTTCAAGGGCTTGAATAATTCGCTGGCGATCTATCCGCTCGCCAAGCTTTGCCTCGAAGTGAGGCAAGTGGAGTAGGAATGACTGAGCCTTAAGTCCGAGTTTCTCGTTGCCCGAGAGGACGGTCTTTACGGTGTAGTGTTCGGCGCGCTTTAATTTGAATGCATCGAGCAATTCGCACGTAAATAAGGGACTCTTCTCGTGGCGAACGAGAATTACACTTTCCAATATTCCAATATTCCGTAACACGCTTAATTGCGAGAAAAAGTCTTGTGCCCAGCGGAACCGGGCCTCGAAATAGGTTCCGGCCTCTTGCGTATGCTCGCCGACTTTCACCGAATGGAGGTACATGGACTCGAAGAACGTGTCCATGCGACGCAACGCCAGCACCAAGCGGACCGGCATGCGCTCGCCGCAAGCCGCCAGAAACCTTATGAACGGCAATATTTTCTGCCGGTTAAGGCAGTTCGTAAAGGCCTCGCTCGAGATAAGCACTCGCTTCGATCGAGAGCCGTTTAGGAATTCCAGCCATTGCCGTGTGAGCGGGCCCGAATCCCCGACTTCGGATAGGATCTCGGCGGAGAGAGCGTGATGGGCCAGTCCTTCGCGATCTCTGAACTCGTGCGGATACACAAGATCGATTGTCGCTAGAGACTGCGCCGAGTTTGCCAAGGCGTACTGAAGCACGGTTGTGCCGGTCTTTGGCATTCCAGCGTGTATAACGAGCATCTTCAATTCCACATAGGTTTACGATACAAAACACAATAGGATAGCATATTCAATCGCTATTCGGGCATCCAACCCTAGATTCAACAGCAGAAAATCCTCGGAATGGGCAGTCTTGGAACTTTTCCTAGGTAATCTTCAATGACCAGCACGGTAGAATAGATGAAACAATCATTGCGAAGCGGCCTGTTTATGATTTCCTGCGCAGCCCGGACTGGCAGCTCCATGCTTGTAAACTACTTGCAGTCACATCCGCAGATCACATGTCACATGGAAATATTCAACCCCAACCGAGTAGAGGGATTTTTTGGCACTTACCGCCACCGGCTACTTGAAGACAATGATTACGAACAGCGAATGCGCGCCTACAGGCAAGACTATTCCGCCGAATTTCTCTACAAGATCGCATTCGATCCACAGTCGCGACAGGCGGTGGGCTTCAAGTTCAAGCACGAAGAGTTTCTGCTGCCGATGCTTGCGCGCGCGCGTGAGATCATAATGCGCGATTCGGACATCAAAATCATTTGGCTGCAGCGCGAAAACCAGCTCAGGCGGTATCATTCATGGCATGTCGCCAATCGAATCACCGGCGTGACCATGAAACGAGAAGGAGAAGAGAAGCCCGTCCACCCGCCCGTGCATCTTGACGCTTCTGCCTGCCGGCAGGATTTCGAGGAAACCGAGCGGCGTGCTGCACTGACGAAACGCATGCTGGCCGGTCATCCCATTGTCGAAGTTGTGTACGAAAAACTTGTCGGCGACGAGGGACACAAGGTGCTCAATCAAATTCAACGGTTCATTGGAGTTGAAATGAAACCGCT
>JANMQL010000149.1:0-9423 GCA_031370475.1 Hyphomicrobiales bacterium
GAGCGAGATCACCGCGTTCCAGCCGGCCAGCGACAGGCCCAGGATGCGGATCGCCGCTTCGTCGCAGGCAATCACCTTTTTGCTCAGATCCGGCAATATGCCTGTTAGATCGCCGCCGCAGGTGCCCGGGCCCGGCCAGAACTTCCATTCGACGCCGGCATGATAGACGCCGAACCCGGCGCTGCCGATCCATAGGATGCCAAGCAGGACCAGACCCATCCTCGCCGCACGGTCATTGGCGGGTGCAATCGCCGCAATGACCAGCGCCAGCGGAATTCCCGCATAATAGACCCAGCGCTGCTTGAGGCAGAGCGGGCATGGTGCATAACCCAGATATTCGAATATCCAGGCCCCGGCGACGGTGGCCGTGGCGATTGCGGCGACCAGCAGGGCGGCATTGCGGGTGGACAGATTATTCAACATGCGTTGAGGGCTCCCGACGAACCAAGATACTTCGCGGCGAAATAAAGCGCGACGAGGATTGCTGCCGCAGCCGCGGCGATCAGTCCGAGGCGGCGCTCGATGAAATCCTTGATCGGCTCGCCGAAGCGCTTGAGCGCCCAGGCCAGGGCAAAGAACCGCGCGCCGCGCGCCACGATGCAGGAAATGACGAAGAAAACGAAGCTCACCTGCGCCACGCCGGCCAGAATGGTGACCACCTTGATCGGCGGCAGATGCGCCAGTCCCGACGTCACCAGCAGCAGGAGCAGCGTGTCCTCGCCGGCGCAGGCGCGCAGGCGCTCGAAGGCCTCGAGCTTGCCGTAGAAATCGAGGATCGGCCGGGCCACCGCGTCATAGGCGAGATAGCCCAGGAAATAGCCGGCGATGCCGCCGAGCGTCGAGGCCACGGTTGCCACCAGGGCATAGCGATAGGCATAAGCCGGCCGCGCCAAGGCCATGGGCAGGAACAGCACATCGGCCGGCACGAGGAACACCGAGCTTTCGATGAAGGCGATAACAGCCAGCCAGACTTCCGCACTCCGGCGGGCGGCCAGCGACAGGGTCCAGTCGTAGAGTTTGCGCAGCATGGGGGACAATCAATCCAGGGAGAGACGAGAGGAGCGGAGCTTTTTGGTATTCGAACGCTTCGCCTTGGAGTCGAGCCGCCGCGCCTTGGCGGCCTTGCCGGGCCTAGTGGCGATGCGCCGCTTCGGCCTCACCGCGGCGCGGCGCAGCATGTCCACCAGTTTGGCCAGCGCGTCGGCCCGGTTGCGCTCCTGCGAGCGGTGCTTCTGGGCGTCGATCACCAGCACGCCGTCCCGGGTCAGCAGCCGCCCGGCGATGGACCTGAGGCGGGTCTTGAGATCGTCCGGCAGGAAGGCCTTGGCCACATTGAAGCGCAGCTCGACGGCGGTTGAAACCTTGTTGACATTCTGCCCGCCCGGCCCCGAGGCGCGCACGAAAGTCTCGCTGATATCGGCCTCGTCGATGGCGATGGAATCGGTAATGCGGATCATGGATGAGGCTTTAAGCGCCTTTCCGGTTGACGGCGCAAGCGCCGCCCCCTAATTCCCGCTCCGCTTGGCCCCTGTGGCGGAACTGGTAGACGCGGCAGACTCAAAATCTGTTTCTCGCAAGGGAGTGGGGGTTCGAGTCCCTCCAGGGGCACCAAACGAACGATCGGACCGGTGGCCGCGCCTGCATCCCATTCTGAGTGTTGATTTCGGCAGCATTGGGGTTTACCCCTTCCGTCACAACCCGCCAGACCGCAAGGACCGCATCTTGACTGTTTTCCTCCGCACCGTCTCCCTCATCGCGGCTATCGCCTTGGCTGCCGCCGGCGCGCAGGCGAAATCCGCCGGCCCATCGCTGCTCTTCGATCCAGTGTCCGGCCTGGTGATCTCCCAGGAGCGGGCCGGCGAGGCCTGGTATCCGGCATCCTTGACCAAGCTGATGACCGCCTATCTGGTGTTCAAGAAGCTGCGCGCCGGCAAAATGACGCTCGACCAAAAAATTCCCGTCTCCGCCTTTGCCGCTTCGCAGCAGCCGGGCAAGATCGGCGTCAAGCCGGGCGGCACCGTCACCGTCGATTTCGCGCTGCAGGCGCTGCTCATCTATTCCGCCAACGACATGGCCGTGGTGCTGGCCGAGGCGGCGGAAGGCACTGCCCAGCAATTCGTAGGCGAGATGAACCGGATGGCGGGACTCATGGGGATGACCGGAACCCATTTTGTCAATCCCAACGGCCTCTTCGATCCGCGCCAGGTGACGACGGCGCGCGATATGGGCATTCTGGCCTCGATGATTCTGGCCGGATTCCCCGAGCACCGGCATTATTTTTCGCAAGCCTATGTCGCCGTCGGCAAGCGCAAGCTCATGAACCGCAACCGCCTGATCCGGCAGATGCCGGAATCGGACGGCATGAAGACGGGGTTTGTCTGCAATTCGGGCTTCAATCTCGTCGCGTCGGCCTCCCGCGACGGCCAGCGGCGGATCGCCATTGTCTTGGGTGCGGATTCCTCGCGGACCCGCGCCGAACTAGCCCAGATGCTGTTGACCGATGGCCTCGGACGCGAGATTTCGCCCGACCGCCCGCGGCTGGCGCAGATTGCCAATGACAAGCTCGGGACGCTGGTTCCCGGCGACATGACCGCGAATGTGTGCAAGCGCAAGGCGCCGGTGACTATTGTTAGCACCAGAGGGCTTGGCGGCTGGGGCATTTCCCTTGGCGATTATGACACGGCGGCGAAGGCCGATACGGCGTTGCGCGGAGGGCTTCTGAGCCCCGCAGGGCTTGCGGTGCCGGGCGACGCGGGCGTCGTCCGCATGCCCGGAAAATCGCTTTATGCCGCCATGCTGTGGAATCTCGACCGGTCCACCGCCGCCGCCCTGTGCGCCGACTACGTGGGCCGGAGCATCGCCTGTGGGGTAATGGCGCCGGAAACTTTCGTGAAGATCGCCGCCCTCGTGAAGGAACCCGCGCCGAAGCCGCTGAAACCGGTAGCCCAGGGTTCCGACGGCGGCGGCGTCAAGAAGACCGTGAAAAAGAAGAAGAATGTCAAATAGCCCGGCCCGCCGCGTATGATCCATCGCACCGGTCTGGGGATCGTCTGCGCGCTGGCGGCCGCGGCACTTTACGGTTTGATTCCGAATTTCTCCCGCGCCGCCTTCGAAAACGGCGTGCCGCCGGTCGAGAGCACCTTTTTCCGCACTTCGATAATCGCCATTGCCTTTGCCGTCTTCGCCATCCTCCGTGGCGAGAGTTTCGTCCTGCCGCGCGCCGCCCTCGGTTCGTTTGCCACCCAGGCCTTCGCAACCCTGGTGATCTCGGTCGGCTATCTGGCAGCCGGACAGTTCATTCCGGTCGGCCTGGCGGTGATTATCTTCTTTTCGTTTCCGCTGGTCATTCTGCTGGCTTCCCCGATGATCGAGGGTCACCGGCCGGAATTGTTGCGCATTGTGATTTCCCTGTTCGCCTTTGCCGGTTTAGCAGTGGCCGTCGGTCCGAGTTTCGAAAGTCTCGATTGGCGCGGCATTCTGCTGGCGGCGGCGGCGGCGGGCGGCGCGGTGTTGCAGTTCTTTTCCGGTCGCGCCATCTCGCGTCATCTGACGCCGACTGTGTTTGGCAGCCTGGTGCATCTCGCCATCTGGCCGGCCACCCTTCTGATTGCTCTCTCCGTGAGCGGTGGAAGCCTGCAGTTCCTGCCGGGCGGCAGGGTTGCCATGCCGGGATATGGGTTTCTTGTGGGTCTTGCCGGGCTCTATACGGTCGCCTATCTGGTGCAAATGCTGTCGCTGCGCTTTGCCCCGGCTTCAACCGTTGCCCCCTTCTTCAACCTCGAACCCGTGGTGACCACGGGCGTGGCGGCTCTGTTGCTTGGCGAGCGCCTGGCGGGCAATCAGTATGCGGGCGGCGGTATGGTGCTGGCCGCGCTGCTGACCTCGAGCCTTGTCAAGGACGGGGCCGTAACGCCATGAACGGCTCGGTGCAGTCGCCCATTCCCGTGGCCGTGCTCACCGGCTTTCTCGGCGCCGGCAAGACGACGCTGCTCAATACCCTGCTGAGGGATCCGCTTCTCGCCAATGCCGCCGTCATCATCAACGAGTTCGGAGACATCGGCATCGATCACCTGCTGGTGGAGAAATCCGACGACAACATCGTCGAGATGGCCTCGGGCTGCCTGTGCTGCACCATTCGCGGCGACCTGATCGACACGATCCACGATCTCCTCGCCAGGCGCGACGCCGGCACCATCACGGCCTTCGACCGCATCGTCATCGAGACGACGGGCCTCGCCGATCCCGCGCCGGTTTTGCATTCGGTGATGAGCGAGCCGACGCTTCTGGCCCGCTGCCGGCTGGAGGGCGTCATCACCGTGGTCGATGCCTTCAACGGCCCGGCGACGTTCGATGCCCATGCCGAGGCGGTGAAGCAGGTGGCGGTCGCCGATCGCATCGTCCTTGCCAAGGTCGATCTCCTGTCGGGCCGCGAGGGCGAAGATCAACTCTTCGCCATCATCGCCCGCCTGCGCAAGCTCAATCCGGCGGCGCGGCTCCTCACCACCCACCGCGGCGAGGCCAATGCCGAGCGGCTATTCACCATGGGCCTGTTCGATCCCGCGAAGAAAACGCCGGACGTGCAGCGCTGGCTGGCGGCGGAAGCCTACGACAAGCAGCGCCATCATCATCGCCACGACGTCTCGCGCCATGACGATCATATCCGGTCGTTCAGTTTCGCCGAAGATCGCGCCATCAGTGCTGCCGGGCTCGATCTCTTTCTCGAACTCCTCAAATCCTATCACGGCGCCAATCTGCTGCGCATGAAGGGCATTGTAAAAGTGGCCGACGACCCGGCCCGGCCGGTGGTGCTGCATGGCGTGCAGCATGTCTTCCATCCGCCGGTGCGGCTCGCAGGCTGGCCCGACGGCGACGAACGCACCCGCCTCGTCTTCATCGTCAAGGATATCGAGAAGCCGATGATCGAGGGCCTGTTCCGCGCCTTCACCGATCGGGTGACGGGCGGGGCCGCCGCCTTCACCGACAAAACCCTGTCGCTCAATCGCTGATCCTGCGGGCGATGCGGAACACATAAGCCGCGCCGCGCTTTTCCTGCGACAGCAGCGCATGGCCCTGCTCGTTGCAGAAATGCGCCATGTCGATGACCGCCACGGGATCGGTGGCGATAATTTTGAGAACCGTCCCCGGCGCCATGCTCTCGAGCCGCTTGCGCGCCTTGAGCACCGGCAGCGGGCAGAGCAGCCCGCTCAGGTCAATTTCCTCTTCGGCATCGCGTTCGGGCATGGATTGGCTATAAGACGTGGTTGACGAAACGGGGAGTTACACGGTGTCGGAGCTCTTGTCCAAAGCGCCCTTCATGGGCCGGGTAGAAACCCTGCTGGTCAATCCGCGGCGCGACAGCGGCCTGGAAAAATCGGCCGTGCCGTCGATCCGGCTGACATTCGCCGGCATCGAGGGCGATTGCCACGGCGGATTGGTGCGCCAGTCGGATGTGCGCATGCGCAAGCTGTTCGCGGACGGCACCGAGGTGCGCAACACCCGGCAAGTTTCCATCCTGTCGGTCGAGGAACTGGCCGATATCGCGCGGGAGATGGGCGTTCCCGAAATAAGGCCCGATTGGGTGGGCGCCAATCTTGTGACCGGCGGCATTCCCGATCTCACCCCGCTGCCGCCCTCGACACGGCTGCAATTTCCCTCCGGCGCCACCATCGTCGTCGATATCGAGAACCTGCCCTGCCGCTATCCCGCCGAGGTCATTGCCAAGCATTATCCCGAGCCCGCTTTGGGCTTCGTCAAGGCGGCGAAGCACAAGCGTGGGCTCGTCGGCTGGGTCGAGCGCGAAGGCGTGGTGAAGACCGGCGACGCGATCGTGCTGTGGCTGCCGCCGCAACGCATCTATGTCCACGCATGACCACGGCCGGCACCATCATTGCCGGCGGCCGTTCCAGCCGCATGGGTGGCGAGGAGAAGGCGTTCAAGCCGGTGGGCGGCAAGACCGTGCTCGACCGTATCGTCGCGCGGATCAGGCCGCAGGTGGATGTTCTGGCGATCAACGCCAACGGCGATTCCCGGCGCTTTTCATATACGGGTCTCGCCGTCTTTCCCGACCGGCTGACGGACATCGCAACGCCGCTCGCCGGCCTCCATGCAAGCCTCGTCTGGGCGCGCCATCATGGCCACGACCGGCTTCTGACCGTGCCGGCCGATACGCCCTTTCTTCCCCGCGATCTGGCGCAGCGGCTCGCAGCGCCGGCGATCGCCGCATCGGGAGGGCGGGAGCATTTCATCATCGGCCTCTGGCCCACAGGCTTGGCAGATGACCTTGAGCGCGCCATCCGCAATGACGGCCTGTTCCGCGTCAAGGATTGGGTGGCGCAGGTTCACGCCAAGCCGGTCGAATGGCCGATAACGCCTTACGACCCCTTCTTCAACATCAACACCCCGCAAGACCTTGCCGAGGCGGCGCGGATTGCGGCAGAGTTCGACCCATGAACAGGGTGATCGGCGTCGCCGGATTCAAGAATGCGGGCAAGACCACGCTGGTCGAAAAACTGGTGACCGAGCTGACGCGCCGCCGCTATCGCATCTCGACCGTCAAGCACGCCCACCATTCCTTTGATATCGACCACGAAGGCCGCGACAGTTTCCGCCACCGCAAGGCGGGCGCCGGCGAGGTGGCGGTAGTCTCGGCGAGCCGCTGGGCGATCATCCACGAATCGCGCGGCGAGACCGAACCGTCGCTCGACGAGATACTGGCCAAGCTCGCGCCCTGCGACCTGGTGATCGTCGAAGGCTACAAGCGCGACGGCCACGACAAGATCGAAGTGCGCAATCTGGCCCTCGACCATCCGAAACTGGCGGGCGGCGATCCGACCGTCGTGGCCATTGCCGCCAATGGGCCTGTTGCCGATGCGCCGGTTCCGGTCTTCGACCGCGATGACGTGAGCGCGCTCGCCGGTTTCATCGTCAGGCACATGGGCCTGCCATGAAGCCGCAAGACATCGTCGATTTCTGGACGGCGGCCGGTCCCGCTCGCTGGTTCAGCAAGGATTCCGCCTTCGACGGCGCCCTCGCCGCGCGCTTCGCCGCGGCCCTGAAAGAAGCCCGCCTTGGCGCCTTCGATCATTGGGGCGAGAGCCCGCTGGGCGCCCTGGGCCTGGTCCTGCTTCTCGACCAGGTCTCACGCAATACCCACCGCGGCAGTCCGCTGGCCTTCGCCGCCGATGCCAGGGCATTGACGCTGACAAAGAGCTGGATCGGCCGAAATTATCACCACGCCCTGCCGGCACCCTTGGCCTCCTGGTTCATCATGCCCTTCGAGCATGCCGAGAACCTCGACGCCCAGCGGCGCGGCGTGGCCCTGTTCCAGACCATGGGACTTCACGAAATGGCCCATTGGGCCCAGGTTCACCTCGACATCATCGCCCGCTTCGGTCGCTTCCCGCACCGGAACATCGTGCTGGGCCGCCGGTCGAGTTCTGAGGAAATCGCCTTCCTGAAGGCCGGGGGGTTTTCGGGATGAGACGCGCAGGGCAGGCTGACGCCGCCGCCATCCGGGCGCTTACCCGGGCCGTCTATGCCAAATGGATTGCCTCGATTGGGCGAGAACCCCGACCGATGACCGCCGACTATGACCGGGCGGTGCGCGATCACTGGATCGATCTTCTCGAAGTGGATGGGGAACTGCTGGCGCTGATTGAGATGATCCCGGCGCCCGATCACCTGTGGATTCAAAACATCGCCGTCGGTGAAGCCCGGCAACGGAGCGGCCTTGGCCGGCTGCTGCTCGATCATGCCGAGAAAATTGCCCAGCAATCGGGCCTCCGGGAAATCAGGCTGAACACCAATGCTGCCTTCGCTGCCAATCTGTCATTCTACCGGCACATGGGTTTCCGGGAATTATTGCGCGAACCCCTGCCGGATGGTGGAACAATGGTTTCTTTCGCCAAGCCGGTGTCGTAATCGGCCCCACCCAAGTCGTTCCGCCTCACGCCTGTTGAATTCGGCTCACTAATGTGACCTCAATCCGAGGACCGGTTGAGAGGAATTTCCATGAAGACACAGGCGCGCGTGGTGGTGATCGGCGGCGGGGTGGTCGGCGTTTCAACCCTCTACCATCTGGCCAGGAAGGGCTGGAGCGATGTCGTCTTGATCGAGCGCAAGGAGCTGACCTCGGGCTCCACCTGGCATGCCGCCGGCCTGCTGCCCCTGTTCAACATGTCCTATTCGGTCGGCCAGATTCACAAATACTCGGTCAAGTTCTATGGCGAGCTCGAAGCCGAGACCGGCCAGCATGTCGGCTTCAGCAAGGTGTCCAACATCCGCCTGGCCCGCACCCCCGACCGCTGGGACGAGTTCATGTATTACGCCGGCGTCGCCGAAACCATCGGCATCAAGGTCAATAAGCTGACGCCGGCGCAGTTGAAGGAAATCTGGCCGCTGTGCGAGACCGGTGGCATCATCGGCGCCATCCAGCATCCCGATGACGGCTATATCCAGCCGGCCGACCTGACCCAAGCGCTGGCCAAGGGCGCGCGCTCGCGCGGCGCCGAGATTCACCGCAACACCACGGTCACCGGCATCGAGCAGAAGCCGTCCGGCGAATGGCTGGTGAAAACCGACAAGGGCGACATTACCTGCGAGCATGTCGTCTCCTGTTCCGGAAACTTCGCCCGCAAGACCGGCGCCATGGTGGGTCTCGACGTGCCGGTGATCCCCGTCGAGCACCAATATATCGTCACCGAGCCGCATCCCCTCATCAAGGAACGCCAGGCCAAGGGCCTGCCCGAGATGGGCGTTTTGCGCGAGGCCGATTCCTCCTGGTACATGCGCGAGGAAAATGGCGGGCTGCTGCTGGGACCCTATGAGAAAGGCGCGCCCTGCTGCTACATGGACGGCCCCTCGGATCAGAGCGAATACGAGCTCTTCCAGGAGGACCTCGACCGGCTGGCGCCGCACATCGAAACGGCCATCGCCCGGGTCCCCGCCTTCGGCGAAGTGGGCATCAAGAAAGTCTATAACGGCGCCATCGCCTATACGCCGGACGGCTCGCCGATCATCGGCCCCGCCTGGGATCGCAAGAATTTCTGGCTCAACGAGGGCCATTCCTTCGGCGTCACCGCGGCGGGCGGGGCCGGCTGGCAACTGGCCGAATGGATCGTCGACGGCGAGCCCACCATCGACATGATGGGCGTCGATCCGCGCCGCTTCGGCCCCTATGCGACGCGCGGTTATCTCAAAGCGAAGAACGAGGAGGCCTATTCAAACGTCTTCACCCCGCATTATCCCGATGAAGAGCGGGTGGCGGCGCGGCCACTGAAGCGGACGCCCTGTTACGACCGCATGAAGGATCTGGGCGCGGTGTTTGGTTCTGTTTATGGATGGGAGCGGCCAGGCTGGTTTGCGCCTGCGGGGTATGCACTTACCGACAAGGACTTGAACAGGCCAGACGTTTTGCTCAACCAC
>JANMQL010000182.1:0-6246 GCA_031370475.1 Hyphomicrobiales bacterium
GGCATGCGCTCCGCCTGGCCGGTGTCGATGACAAGCTGCCGCAATGGGGCTCGCTGTTTGCACGCTAAATCATGACCGGAATTCCCGACGATTGGTATGAAGTGCGGAGCCTCGGCGGCGGACTGACCCTGATCCGCGAGCGTTACGTGGCGAAATGGCTGCGTTGCAACATCTGGCATCTGCGCGGCCGCGACCGCGACATCCTCATCGACAGCGGCATGGGGCTCAGGTCGCTGAAGCGGGAAGGTCCCCGCCTCGCCGAGCGCAACCTCACCGCCATATCCAGCCACTGCCACTTCGATCATATCGGCTGCGCCCATGAATTCGACGTCCGGCTGGGACACAGAAGCGAGGCCCACATCCATGCCGATCCCTCCCTCGCCGCCACCGCCGCCACCGGCTGGATCATGGCCGAGACTTTTCTCGCCAAGCCCTACGAGGGCTTCGACCATACCCAGTACCGCCTGACGCCGGCACCGCTCACCGGCTATCTCGACGAGGGCGACGTCGTCGATCTCGGCGATCGGGTCTTCAATGTCTTTCATCTGCCCGGCCATTCGCCCGGATCGATCGGACTTTATGAAAAATCGACCGGTACGCTGTTTTCCGGCGACGCCGTCTATGAAGGCGCCCTGTTCGACACCGTCTACCACTCTAACCGCGCAATTTACCGCGAGTCGTTGAAAAGATTGCGCGAACTTCCGGTCTCTGTTGTCTATGGCGGCCATAACGAAGTCTTCGGCCGCGGCCGCATGATCGAGATCATCGACGCCTATCTGGCGGGCGGTCAGACGGTCGGCGACGTTTCAAACTGGATCAAGGCAAATGGCTAAAGCGAAAGCGCCGTGGAAGGCCCACAAGATTCTGCACGACGAAGTCGTCCCGGCCCGCGGCCATTGGAGCCGTGTCATCAATCGCGGCGAGACCCTGCGCATCATCGACACCGAGGGCAAGCAGGCCGTCGATTTTCTCTGCTACAATGCCGGCGACGCCGACGAGCGCTACCACGCGCCCAATACCATGAAGAAGGCCGCCTCGATCTTCCTGAGCAAGGGCAATGTCCTTTATTCCGACCGGGCCCAGCCGCTCTTCACCATCACCGAGGACACCTACGGCGGCCACGATACCATCGGCGGCTGTTGCTCGGCCGTCTCCAACAAGCTGCTCTACGGCATCCCGCACACCGGCTGCCGCGAGAATTTCCTCGAGGCGCTCAAGCCCTATAGGCTCGGCTGGCGCGACATCGTGCCGAACGTCAACTGGTTCATGCGGGTGCCGGTCGATGCCACCGGCGTGGCGACAATCGCCAATGCCGCCTCCAAGCCCGGCGACTATGTCGATTTGCGCGCCGAAATGGACGTGCTCGCCGTCATCTCCAATTGCCCGCAGGTTTTGAACCCCTGCAACAATTACTTCCCCACGCCGATCCGCGTCACCGTCCTGGCGCCGGAAGAAACATAAAGCCCCTTCAGCGCCTCCTGGCCACATCCTCGGCCATCGAGCACAGGATTTCGAACATCATCACCACGCCCGCATAGGCCGTCATGCCCGAAGGGTCGAATGGCGGCGAGACCTCGACGACGTCGGCGCCCACCAGATTGAGACCCCTCAGTTCACGGAGCATCTGCTGGGCTTGGAAAGTGGTGAAGCCGCCTACCTCCGGCGTGCCGGTGCCGGGCGCATAGACGGGATCGAGCATGTCGATGTCGAAGCTCACATAGGTGGGGCCGTCGCCAACGATTCCGCGTGCCTCGGCCATGATCGCCTTGGGCCCCTTCTCCATGGCTTCTTCGATCCGCACCAGGCGCACGCCCATCTTCTCGCCGTACTGAAAATCCTCGAGATCGTACATCGAGCCGCGCAGGCCGATCTGGATGGTGCGCTTGGGATCGAGCACGCCCTCCTCGATCGCCCGCTTGAACGGCGTGCCGTGGGTATATTTGAAGCCGCCGAAATAGCCGTCATAGAGATCGGTGTGGGCGTCGAAATGGATCATGCCGACGGGGCGTTTTTCGCCAACCGCCCGCAGCACCGGCAGCGAGCAGAGATGATCGCCGCCCGCCGACAAAGGCCTGATGCCCTTGGCCACCAGCTTCTTGAAATAGGTTTCGACCCGCTTCAACGCATCATCGACATTGGCGGGATTGACCGGACAATCGCCCAGGTCCGCCACATTGGCGAGGTCGTAGGGCACGATATGCATGGTCTGGTGCATACGCCGCACCATGGAAGACTGGTCGCGCATCTGCCGCGGTCCGTGGCGCGGCCCCGGTCGGTTGGTGGTGCCGCCGTCCCATGGAATTCCGACGATGCCGATGTCGATGCCCTTCGCCTCATCGAGCGGCACATGCGGCAGGCGCATGAAGGTGGCGATGCCACCGAAGCGGGGTGTGACGAGTCCGGATACGGGCTGGTTGAATTTGCTCATGGGTTCCTCAGTTCTTGATGACCAGTTTGCGTGGAGTCTTGCACAGGCATTCAGCACCCCGCGGCGTGATCAGGATGGTTTCCGACAGCTCCAGTCCGCCGTCGTCGAGCCAGAGCGCCGGCATGAAATGCAATGTCATGTTGGGCTCAAGCCTGGTCTTGTCGCCGCGCCTGAGCGACATGGTGCGCTCGCCCCAATCGGGCGGATAGGACAGGCCGATCGAGTAGCCGGTGCGCGAGTCCTTTTCGAAGCCGAAGCGCTTGAGCGTGTCGAAGAAGGCGATGGCCACATCTTCGCAGGTCTGTCCCGGCTTCGCCTTGGCGAGCCCCGCTTCGGTTGCTTCCAGCACCGCCTTTTCGGCATCGAGAAATTTCCGCGGCGGCTTGCCCAGATAGACAGTGCGCGACAGAGGCGCGTGATAGCGCCGGTAACAGCCGCCGATCTCGAAGAATGTGCCCTCGCCCTTCTTGAACGGCCGGTCGTCCCAGGTAAGATGCGGCGCCGTGGCGTCGAGCCCCGACGGCAGCATCGGCACGAAGGCGGCATAATCGCCCCAGTTGCCGTCCGCCCCCAGGATGGCCTGTTTCTGCACCTCCGCCGCCAGCACGTTCTTCGGCAGTCCCGGCTCGACCAGCTCGACGATCCGCGCATGCATGGCGTCGACGATTTTCGCCGCCCGCCGGATGAAATCGATCTCGTGCTCGCTCTTCACCGCCCGTTGCCAATTGACCAGGCCCGTGGCGTCATGGAACGAGGCGTCCTTCAAGTTCCGGCGCAGTGTGTCGTTAGCCGCCGCCGAAAACCAGTAATTGTCCATCTCGACGCCGATGCGGGCCCGGGCCCAACCGCGGTCTTCGATCTCCTTCGCCAGATGCTCCATCGGATGACGCTCCGTGGACTGAACGAAATGGTCGGGGTAGCCCACGATATTGTCGTGACTCATGAAGGCGGTGCGCCTGGCGCCGTTGCCGTCCATGCCGCGGCCCCACCACACCGGCTCGCCTTCGAGACCCAGAACTACCGCCTGATGCACATAGAAGGACCATCCGTCATAGCCGGTGAGCCAGGCCATGTTGGAGGGATCGGAGACGATGACGAGATCGAGTCCGCGCCCGGCCATGACACTGCGCGTCTTGGCGATCCGCCGTTCATATTCGGACAAGGGAAAATGCAGGGATGCGCCGGTCATCGGACCAGTCTGGCCGGGCCGTGGCCCCTGTGCAAGAGCGCCGCACTGGATTGCCACAACGTCTTTCGCTAGGAAGCCGCCATGGCACAGGATTTCGATATCATCGTCATCGGCGCCGGCATTGCCGGTGCCTCGGTCGCGGCCCATCTGGCCGAAACCCGCAAAGTGCTGGTTCTCGACATGGAGGACAGGCCGGGTTTCCACTCCACGGGGCGCTCGGCCGCCGCCTATGAACCCAATTACGGCCCCGCCCCCATTCGCGCCTTGACCCGCGCCGCGCGGGATTTCTATGAAAATCCGCCCCGGGGCTTCGCCACGGGCCCCCTGGTCACGCCCCGCGAGACACTCTTTCTGGCCCCGTCCGAGCAGGCGGCGGCTTTCGACAGACTGATGCAAGAGCAGCAGGGCATGCGGGAAATCACCATCACGTCGGCCCGCGCCAAATACCCCCTGCTCCGCGACGGCTATGCAACCCGCGCCCTGCTCGATCCCGGCACCGCCGATATCGATGTCGATTTGTTGCATCAGGGCTATCTGCGCCTGCTCAAGTCGCGCGGCGGAAGCCTCGCCTGCAATGCCGGAGTGACGGCATGCACGCGCTCGGCTGGCCGATGGGCCGCCGAAACACCCGCCGGAACCTTCCGCGCGCCGGTCCTCGTCGATGCCGCCGGCGCCTGGGGCGATCGCATCGCGGAACTCGCCGGCGCAAAACCCATCGGCCTGCAACCGAAACGGCGCTCCATGGCCGTCGTCGCGGCTCCTGCGGGGCACGATCCCATGCAATGGCCGCTCGTCGGCGATGCCGGCGAGACCTGGTATTGCAAGCCCCAGAGCGGCAAATTGCTCGTCTCGCCCGCCGATGCCACGCCCGTCGATCCCCACGATGCCTATGCCGACGACATGCGGCTGGCCGAAGGCATTGACCGTTTCCAGCAGGCCACCATGATCGAAGTGACCCGCGTCGAACACAGTTGGGGCGGCCTGCGCAGCTTCGCCCCCGACGGCAATCCGGTCTGCGGCTATGACCCGGCGATCGACGGCTTCTTCTGGCTCGTGGGCCAGGGCGGTTATGGCATTCAGACGGCCCCCGCGCTCTCGCGCCTGGCGGCGGCCCTGGTGACAGATGCCCCGATTCCGCAAGATATTCTCGCCGAGGGCTGCGATCCCGCCGGCCTGTCGCCGGGCCGATTCCACAAGTGAATTTGATCGGTTGGAAAAACGTGCTTAGATGCTTCACGCCCCGGCGGGGCGTTCAAGAAAAGCCTATCAGGGAGAATAATCATGAAACCTATGAAACTGTTCGGCGCGGCGTTGCTCGTGTCGACCATGCTGGTTGCCGGAGCAGCCCAAGCCAAATCGCTGGTCTACTGTTCCGAAGGCTCGCCGGAGAATTTTACCCCCGCCATGAATACCACGGGTACGAGCCTCGATGCGGCGCGCCCGGTCTTTAACAGGCTGGTGCAGTTCGCGCCCGGCACAACCACCGTGGAACCGGGCCTCGCCGAGAGTTATGAAGTGACCGACGGCGGCAAGACGCTGACTTTCCACTTGCGCAAAGGCGTCAAGTTCCATTCCGGCGTCAACGGTTTCACGCCGACCCGCGACCTCAATGCCGACGACGTGATCTGGTCCTTCGAGCGCCAGTGGAAGCCCGACCATGCCTACGCCAAGGTTTCGGGCGGCGCTTACGATTATTTCAACGACATGGGCATGCCGGACCTGCTTGAGGCGGTGACCAAGGGCCCCGACGACATGACGGTGGTGATGAAGCTCACCCAGCCAAACGCCCCGATCGTCGCCAACCTTGCCATGGACTTCGCCACCATCCAATCGGCCGAATATGCCGACTACCTGATGAAGAAGGGCACGCCCGAACAGTTCAACCAGATTCCGGTCGGCACCGGCCCCTTCATGTTTGTCGATTACCAGAAGGATGCGGTGATCCGCTTCAAGGCCAATCCCGACTATTGGGCGGGCAAGCCGAAGATCGACGATCTGATTTATGCCATCACGCCCGACCCGACCGCCCGCTACGCCAAGCTCAAGGCCAATGAATGCCAGGTGATGATTGCGCCGAACCCGGCCGATCTCGATGCCATGAGCAAGGATCCTGACGTCAACCTGCTGTCGCAGGCCGGCCTCAACATCGGCTATCTCGCCATGAACGTCCAGAAGCCGCCCTTCGACAAGGTTGAGGTGCGCCAGGCCGTGGCCATGGCGATCGACCGCGATGCCATCCTCAAGGAGGTCTATCAGGGCGCCGGTCAGAAGGCCAAGAACCCGATCCCGCCGACCATCTGGTCCTACGACGATTCGACGGTCGACTATCCCTATGACCCCGCGAAGGCCCAGGAGATGCTGAAGGCGGCGGGCGTCACCTCCCTCGACACCGACCTGTGGTGGATGCCGGTGCAGCGTCCCTACAACCCGAACGCCAAGCGCATGGCGGAAATGATGCAGGCCGATCTCGAGAAGGTCGGCATTCATGCCACGCTCGTCTCCTACGAGTGGGGCGAATACAGAAAGCGCATGCAGGCGGGCGAGCACCAGATGGGCCTCCTCGGCTGGACCGGCGACAACGGCGATCCCGACAACTTCCTCAATGTCCTTCTGGGTTGCAACAAGGAGG
>JANMQL010000211.1:0-1500 GCA_031370475.1 Hyphomicrobiales bacterium
CTGCTCGACGAGCCCACCAACCATCTCGATGCCGAAAGTGTTGAATGGCTCGAGCATCATTTGCGCGATTATCCCGGCTCGATCCTGATCGTCACCCACGACCGCTATTTCCTCGACCATGTCACCGCCTGGATTCTCGAGCTCGACCGCGGCCGCGGCATTCCCTATGAGGGCAATTATTCGGCCTATCTCGGCCAGAAGGCCAAGCGCTTCGCCCAGGAATCGCGCGAGGACCAGGCCCGCCAGAAGGCGCTCGAACGCGAGCAGGAATGGATCTCGTCCTCGCCGAAAGCGCGGCAGGCCAAGTCCAAGGCGCGCTTCAAGGCCTATGACGAGCTGCTCAAGATCAACGAGGAGCGGCTCAAATCCACCACGGCGCAGATCGTCATTCCGCCGGGCGAGCGCCTCGGCGGCAATGTCATCACCGTCGAGGGCTTGAGCAAGGCCTATGGCGACCGGCTCCTGATCGACGATCTCTCCTTCAAGCTGCCGCCCGGCGGCATCGTCGGCATCATCGGCCCCAATGGCGCCGGCAAGACGACGCTGTTCCGCATGATCACCGGCCAGGAGAAGCCCGATTCCGGCAAGATCGCGATCGGCGAGAGCGTGCACATGGGCTATGTCGACCAGAGCCGCGACTCGCTCGATCCCGACAAGACGGTGTGGCAGGAAATCACCGGCGGCAACGATGTCATTTATCTCGGCAAGCGCGAGATGAATTCGCGTGCCTATACGGGCGCCTTCAATTTCAAGGGCGCCGACCAGCAGCAGAAGGTAGGAACCCTGTCGGGCGGCCAGCGCAACAGCGTCCATCTCGCCAAGATGCTCAAATCCGGCGCCAATGTCTTGCTGCTCGACGAGCCGACCAACGATCTCGACACCGAAACCCTGGCGGCGCTGGTAGAGGCGCTCGAGGATTTCGCCGGCTGCGCCGTCATCATCAGCCACGACCGCATGTTCCTCGACCGATTGGCGACGCATATTCTGGCGTTCGAAGGCGACAGCCATGTGGAGTGGTTCGAGGGCAATTTCCAGGACAACGAGGAGGACAAGAAGCGGAGATTGGGCGAGGATTCGGTGATGCCGAAGCGGATCAAGTACAAGCAGTTTACGAGGGCTTGAGGAGCGCTCTTTGCGAAGGTCCGGTGGACCTTCGCCGCTCATCAAGCGCGCGGGAGTTGCCGCAGGCAACAGGCCCCGCGCCGGGGAGAGAGCAAGCCACGGCCGCCGCAGCGCAGCCCGAACTCACGCAGCCTTCTTCATCGCCGTTTTCTTCACGCTCATCTTTACCGTAAGACCGGCGCGGGTGGCCAGCATGGTGAGCGCGTCGAGGCTGAACTTGCTGATCTTGCCGCGCAACAGATCGTTGAGGCGGGGCCGCGTGATGCCGAGCCGTTTGGCCGCGGCGCCTTGCGGCAGTTTCCAGGCGGCCACCGCCTCCTCGACCGAAGTCATCAACGCCGACCGCATGGTGAGGTTGATCGCATCGGCCGCGTTCGG
>JANMQL010000222.1:0-20184 GCA_031370475.1 Hyphomicrobiales bacterium
GGTTAGACCCCGGGACACTACGATCCCGGCGCCGCAAGGCAGCTAGGCCAGTTGTCCTCCGAGGCAACCGCCGAAGTGCGAACCGGAGACAGAAATCGCCGCAAAAGCGTGGGCGTCTGTTCTGCGCTCATCGCCGGTCTCAGACGACCGAGACCGGCACACCGCGTAGGGCAGCGCCCGCGCAACCCTTCCCTTTGCAAAAGGGGAAGAAAAGACCCCCGGAAGCGCCCGGATGCGTTTCCACCAAGGGCGAAGCCATGCCTGAAGCCCACCGCTGTTTGACAATTGTAAATCCCTCTTTCCCTCACCCTGAGGAGCCGCGCGAGCGGCCTCGAAGGGCCCGGTCCGACTGGGCTCGCTCGCGGTCGATGCATCGCCGCTTGCCTTCGGCTCGCACCTCGGCATGAGGACTTTAAACTGGTCTCGAAGCGATCCCGCGAAATAATCCGTAGACGGATGATGTCCCTCAGCCGAAGGCCGGCCTGCGATGACGGCGGTCCTGCAGCGGCTGATAGGCGAGCCGCGCGTGATATTCGCAGTAAGGCGAGCCGTCGCGGGGCCCGTGTCCGCAAAAACAGAAATCCTCGTGCCCCGGATCGCCGATCGGCCATTTGCAGGTCTTGTCCGAGAGATGCAGGATTGTGACCCGGCCATCCTTCGGCAGATCGACGAGGCGGACAGGTTGCGGCTCCGGCAGGGCGATGTGGCGCGGTGCCGTCTCCGGACGAAGATACGACTTGAGCGCTGTGTTGCCGGCCGAGGGCAGCGACGGCATGCCGGTGGAGCGGCCTGGATGGCTCGGCTCGCGCGGTTTGCGCGGTGCTCGCGGCGCCGTCGAGCGCGGCTGCGGGGCACGGCCGGAGAGATTGAGCCGGTGCACCTTGCCGATGACGGCATTGCGGGTGACGCCTTGGGCGAGCCGGGCGGCGATCTGGCTGGCGCTCAGGCCCTCGGCCCATAACTTCTTGAGAGTTTCCACCCGCTCTTCCGTCCAGGACATTTTTGCCCCTCCCTGGTTGTCGTCCGTCATGCCGCTCACCGGAATCCTTCATCCATCGTGAAGGCCCATTGCCCTCAACGCATTACGCTTTCGTCTGACTGTGGAACCCTACATGTCGTAGGTTCAATAAAGGGACACTACTATACGCGGTAGTGGGACTGCAAGAATCCAACGCCCGTCCCGGTGGTGTTTTCCCCAGCTAATCGCGACCGGGATAATCGTTAACCAAACCTTATCAGCAGCTGGAATCTCCGGTCCATGCGCTGTTTTGACTCACCTTCGCCTCCGGCCGTTGCGCAATTGACCCTCGCCGGTCATGGAATTATAAGCCCGTACAGTCAGCGGCGCCGTCCTCCGAGCGGCGCCGTTTCGATTTTGAACGAAAGCCGCGGCCCATGATTGCATCCGTGCTTCCCACCTATGCGCGCGCCAAGATTTCTTTCGAGCGCGGCGAGGGCGTACGCGTTTATACGCCCGAGGGCGAGGAATACCTCGATTTCGGCGCCGGCGTGGCGGTGACGAGCTGCGGCCATGCCCATCCGCATCTGGTCGAAGCCCTCACCGAACAGGCCAAAAAAATCTGGCACACCTCCAATCTCTACCGGATGCCTGGACAGGAGAAGCTGGCACGGCGGCTGATCGAGGCGAGTTTCGCCGACACCGTGTTCTTCATCAATTCCGGCGCCGAGGCGCTGGAATGCTCGATCAAGATGGCGCGCAAATATCACGCCGTCACCGGCAGGTCCGAGCGTTACCGGCTGATCACCTTCGAGGGCGCCTTCCACGGCAGGACGCTTGCCACCATCGCCGCCGGCGGCCAGGCGAAATATCTCGAAGGCTTCGGCCCCAAAGTCGAGGGTTTCGATCAGGTGCCCTTCGGCGATCTCGAAGCGGTGAAGAAAATCATCGGCCCCGAGACGGCGGGAATTCTCATCGAGCCCGTCCAGGGCGAAGGCGGCATCCGCCCGGTTCCACCCCAGCACCTCAAGGCCCTGCGCGAACTTTGCGACCGGCATGGCTTGCTTCTGATCTACGACGAAGTGCAATGCGGCATCGGCCGCACCGGAAAACTCTTCGCCCATGAATGGGCGGGCGTCGCTCCCGACATCATGGCCATCGCCAAGGGCCTTGGCGGCGGCTTTCCCATGGGCGCTTGCCTGGCAACCGAAAAGGCGGCCCAGGGCATGACAACGGGCACCCACGGCTCGACTTTCGGCGGCAATCCCCTGGCCACCGCCGTCGGCAACGCGGTGCTCGACGTGGTGCTGGCCGAGGGCTTTCTCGAAAGCGTCCGGCAGCGCGCCCTGACCCTCAAGCAGAAGCTTGCCCGCCTCAAGGACGAACATCCCGACGTCATCGAGGATATCCGCGGCATGGGCCTGATGATGGGCATCAAGTGCAAGGTGCCGAACACGGAGCTGCAGGCCGCCGCTCTCGACCAGCATCTCCTCGCCATCGGTGCCGGCGACAATGTGCTGCGCCTTCTGCCGCCGCTCGTCGTCACCGATGCCGATATCGCCGATGCCGTGAACCGGCTCGACCGGGCCTGCCGCGCGCTTACAGCCAAAGCGGCCTGAAGGATTTGGCAATGACGTCGGCCCCCCGGCACTTTCTCGACATCGCGGATTTCTCCCGCGCCGATCTCGAGGCGATGATCGCCAAGGCCCGCGCCATGAAAAAGACGCGCCTGGGCCAGCCCAAGGGCACGCGCGAGACGGGCGAACCGCTCAAAGGGCGCATTCTCGCCATGATTTTCGAGCGGCCGTCCACCCGCACCCGCGTCTCCTTCGAGGCGGCCATGCGCCAGCTCGGCGGCGATACGCTGGTGATTTCGGCCGGCGACATGCAATTGGGGCGCGGCGAAACCGTCGCCGACACGGCCCGCGTCCTGTCGCGCTATGTCGATGCCGTCATGATCCGGGCCGCCCAGCATTCGCATCTGACCGAGCTCGCCCGCCACGCCTCGGTGCCGGTCATCAATGGGCTCACCGACCTGTCGCATCCCTGCCAGGTCATGGCCGACGTGATGACGGTCGAGGAACGCCTGGGATCGCTCGATCGCCGGACCATCGCCTGGGTGGGCGATGGCAACAATGTCGCCGCCTCGTGGATTCATGCCGTCGCAAGACTGGGCGGCAAGCTTCGGCTCGGCTGCCCGCCGTCATTGTCGCCGGCGCCGCAATTGCTGGATTGGGCGCGGGCCGAGAAGGCCGATGTCCGGCTCATGGTCTCCGCCGAGGCGGCGGTTACCGGCGCCGATTGCGTCATCACCGATGCCTGGGTCTCCATGCACGACCAGGACGCGGCCAGCCGGCACAATCTGTTGAAGCCCTATCAGGTCGATGCGCGGCTCATGGCGCTTGCCGCCAAGGGCGCCATTTTCCTGCACTGCCTCCCCGCCCATCGCGGCAAGGAAGTCACCGCCGATGTAATCGACGGCCCGCAATCGGCGGTCTTCGACGAGGCCGAGAACCGCCTCCATATACAGAAGAGCATTTTGCTCCATTGCTTGAGCGGCAATGGCTGAATCGGGAGTGGACCCCGTGGACGATCTCGTCATGCCCTTCGAGATCAAGCCGCTCGGCGTGCGCGGCCGCATCGTCAGGCTCGGGCCGGCGGTCGATGACATTCTTCACAAGCACGATTACCCGGCTCCCGTATCGGCGCTTCTGGCCGAAGCCGTCGCCCTGACCGCCATGCTCGGTTCCAGTCTGAAATTCGACGGCAAGTTCATCCTGCAGACCAAGACCGACGGTCCGGTCGACATGATCGTCGCCGACTATAGGGGGTCCGGCAAGATCCGCGGTTATGCCCGCTTCGACCGCGGGCGGGTCGCGGCTCTCGATCCTCCGGCGCAGCCGGCCCTGATGGGCAAAGGCTATCTAGCCATGACCGTCGATCAGGGCCCGGGCATGGAGCGTTACCAGGGCATCGTACCGCTCGAAGGCAACACTCTGATCGAGGCGGCCGGCATTTACTTCGCCCAATCCGAGCAGATCCCGACGCGGCTCAGGCTCTCGGCGGGGCCGCTCTTGGGCCGCGGCAACCGGGCCGAAACCTGGCGGGCCGGCGCCATCATGGTGCAGCATCTGCCGCGCGAGGGCGGTGTCAGTCCGCTGCCGTTTTCGTCCGGCGATGCTCCCGAGGGCGCCGGGGCGCAAGTCCCGGAGAACGACGATTGGGTGAAGGCGCGGCTCCTGCTCGACACCGCCGAAGACCACGAACTGCTCGATCCCACCCTCAGTCCCGAGCGTCTGCTGTACCGGCTTTACCACGAGGACGGCGTCACGGTTTACCCGGCGGCCAAGCTGGCCCGGCACTGCACCTGCTCGCGCGACAGCGTCGCGGAAGTGCTCCGGCGCTTCCCCGCCGAAGACCGCACCGCCATGGTCGAAAACGGCGAGATCAGCGTCACCTGCGAGTTCTGTTCGGCCAATTACCGCTTCGCGCCCGATGCCATTGCGCCGGCCTGAGACGGGCCAGTTCAATCAATTCACCGTTTGCGCCGGAAACTGTCATTGACGGGGCCAAGGCGGCGTGAGAGTTTCGGTCGAGGAGCGGCCATTGGGCCTTCCGGAATAAAAAGAAGAAACGGGGAGACGGCTTGGCTTTGCTGGCGCGGCACAGGGTTCGCCGCACGTCACGAATGCCGCAACGGATAACTTCCCGCACAATTCCATCAATTGGTCGCCAAGGAGAAAACGCATGACCGAATTCGAAACAAAACTGAAGCTTGCCGCCAGGGCTGTTGGCCAGGGCAAGCTGTCGCGCCGCGACTTCATGCAACTAGCTCTGGCCGCCGGATTCACGGCGGCCGCGGCAAACGCCATGTTTGTGAAGGTAGCCCGCGCCGCGCCCAAGCGTGGCGGCACCTTCAGGCTCGGCTCCGGCCACGGCGCCACCACCGACGCGCTGGATCCCGCCACATGGACCAACGGTTTTCAGGGCAACATGTCGACCGGCATCTTTGGCGCCCAATTGGTGCAGATCGACCAGAAGAACGCCGTGGTGCCCCATCTGGCCGAGTCGATCGAGCCAGCCGATGGCGCTTCCAAATGGGTCTACAAGCTCCGCAAGGGGCTGACCTTCCACAATGGCAAGTCGGTGACCGCCGCCGACGTGGTCGAGACCTACAACTACCATCGCGGCGAAAATTCCAAGTCGCCGGTCAAGTCCCCCCTGGGCATCGTGAAGGACATCGTGGCCGACGGCCCGGAGACCGTCGTCTTCACCCTCAACAGCGGTTCCGCCGACTTTCCCTACATCACCTCCGACTATCACCTGCCGATCTATCCTGCCAAGGACGGCGGCGGCATCGAGTGGGAAAAAGGCGTGAGCGCCGGCCCCTACATCATCGAGAATTATGAGCCCGGCGTTAAGCTCTCCGCCAAGCGCAATCCGAACTATCACATATCGGATGCCGCATGGTTCGACGCCGTCGAACAGCTCTCGATCGTCGACGTGGCCGCCCGGACCAACGCCTTGGTGTCCGGAGAAATCCATTACATCAACCGGGCCGACCTCAAGACCATCGACATGCTGAAGCAGAATCCCGACCTCGAAATCTCCAACATTACCGGTTTCGGCCACTATGTGGCGCCGATGAACGTAACCCAGAAGCCCTTCGACGATGTCCATGTCAGGCTGGCGCTCAAATGGGCGATCGACCGCAAGGAACTGGTGGACAAGATTCTACTGGGCTACGGCACACCGGGCAACGACAATCCGATAGCGCCCACGATCAAGTTTGCCACCAATCCGGAGCCTGTCTATTCCTACGACCCCGAGAAGGCCAAGTTCCACCTAAAGAAGGCCGGCATGGAAAGCCTGAAGGTAGACTTCTCGACGTCGAACGCCGCGTTCTCCGGGGCGGTGGATGCGGCATTGCTCATCCAGGCCAAGGCCAAGGCGGCTGGCATCGACATCAATGTCATCCGCGAGCCCGATGACAGCTATTGGGACAATGTGTGGATGAAGAAGCCGTGGGTCATGTCCTACTGGGGCGGACGCCCGACCGTCGACTGGATGTTCTCCACCGCCTACCAGGGCGGGGTCGCGTGGAACGACACGTTCTGGAACAACGAGCGGTTCAACGATCTCTTGTCGACCGCGCGGGCCGAGACCGACGATGCCAAGCGCCAGGCGATGTATGCCGAGATGCAGCAAATCCTGCACGACGACGGCGGCGTGATCGTGCTCATGTTCAACAATTTCGTGTCGGCCTATTCCAAGTCGGTGGCCCACGGAGACCTGAACACCAACTTCGACGACGATGGCGGTTACATCTTCGAGCGCTGGTGGATGGCCTGATGTTTATCGAAGCCGGACACAAATTTTGTTCGTAACCGGGAACCCCGCCAAGCGATTGGCGGGGCTCTTACGTCATAAGCGCTTGCAAAATCGGGCGTTTGGAATACCAATATGCCATCGGCAATCGAGCGCTCAGTTCCCTTGCGTCAGTCGACAATCACAGGAAATGGTCCCCCACCGTTCAGGTTCATCACCGAAGCACGGGCGCGGCCATCCAAGTCAGGAGGAGATCCCAAAAATGAACGAAGTCAACTATAAGCTGCAACAGGCCGCCGTTCTCGCTGGCCGCGGCAAGATTTCCCGCCGTGAATTTACCCAATTGGCGCTGGCGTCGGGACTGACGCTGGCCGCCGCCAACACCATGTTCGCCAGGGCGGCGCGCGCCGAGCCCAAGAAGGGCGGCACCCTTCGCCTCGGTATTGCCCATGGCGCGACAACCGACTCGATGGACCCCGGCCTTTATCCCGATCAGTTCACCGGCACGGCGCTGTGGGGCACCCTGTCCAACAGCCTGACCGAGTTGGACCCGGCCGGCAATGCGGTTCCCGATCTGGCCGAAAGTTTCGAACCCTCGGACGGCGCCAAGAAATGGGTCTTCAAGCTGCGCCCGGGCGCCACGTTCCATAACGGCAAAGAAGTCACCGCCGACGATGTGGTGGCCTCCTTCATGCATCACACGGTGAAAGACACCAAATCCGCCGCCAAGTCGCTGCTCGAGTCGGTGGTATCGATCAAGGCCGACGGCAAGCAAACGGTCGTGTTCGAACTGAAGGGCGGCAATGCCGACTTCCCCTATATCGCATCCGACTATCACATCCCGATCATGCCGGCGAAGGAAGACGGCAGCGCCGACTGGGAGTCGGGCATCCGCACCGGTCCCTATGTGCTCGAGAAGTTCGAGCCCGGCGTCAAGGCGACGTTCAACCGCAATCCCAACTACCACAAGACCGGCAAGGCGTGGTTCGACCGGGTCGAATGTCTGTCGATCAGGGACGTGACCGCCCGGACCAATGCGCTCACCACCGGCGAGATCGACTATCTGCACCGGGCCGATCTGAAGACGCTCGATCTGCTGCAGCAGAACCCCGATCTGGCGATCTTCGAGAAGACCGGTTACGGACACTACATTTATGTGATGAACGTGACCGTGCCGCCGTTCGACAATCCGGATGTGCGCAACGCCATCAAGTTTTCACTCAAGCGCGACGAGATCGTCGACAAGGTGTTTCTCGGCCATGGCGCCGTCGGCAACGACAACCCGATCGCGCCGACGGTGAAATTCGCCGTCGATCCGCAACCCAAGCACGTTTACGACCCGGACATGGTCAAGAGCCTGCTCAAGAAGGCGGGCCTCGATTCGCTGAAGTTCGATCTCTCGGTCGCCGATGCCGCCTTCACCGGGGCGGTCGATTCCGCTCTGCTGTGGCAGGAATCGGCCAAGGCCGCCGGCATCGACATCAACGTGATCCGCGAGCCCGACGACGCCTATTGGGACAATGTCTGGCTCAAGAAGCCCTTCGTCGCCTCCTATTGGGCGGGCCGTCCGACCTGCGATTGGATGTTCACCACCGCCTATGCGGCGGATGCGGCGTGGAACGACACATTCTGGAAGAACCCGCGCTTCAACGAGCTTCTGGTGCTGGCCCGGGCCGAAACCGACGATACCAAACGCGCCGCCATGTATTCCGAGATGCAGCAGCTCGTCCATGATGACGGCGGCCTGATCAATCTCGTCTTCAACACCTTCGTCGACGCCCATGCGAATACATTGGCGCACGGCGACACGGCCGCCAACTGGCCGATGGACGGCATGAAGATCGCCGAACGCTGGTGGTTTGCCTGATAGGCAGCCTCGCCACGCAGTCGAAAATTGACAGGGGCCGGATCGCCACAAGGTGATCCGGCCCCTGAAGTTTTTGGCTAGCGCCGGTCCGCCGATCTGCTACTGTTTGGCGAAAGGGCCCGGCAAAGAGGCTCATGGGGAGGCCGATGCATCCGATCGTCAGGACGGTATTACAGCGTTTAGGGCTGGGCCTGCTGACGCTCTTCATCGTTTCGCAGGCGATCTTTTGGTCGCTTGAGATAATGCCTGGAGGTTACGCCGAGAATATCCTCGGCCAGGGCGCCACTCCCGAGACGGTGGCGGCTTTCAACAAGGAAATCGGCCGCGACCGGCCAGCGATGATGCGCGATATCGAATGGATTGGCAACGCGCTGACCGGCGACTTCGGCAGTTCCTATGCCGGCCTCGGCGGCAAGATCAAGCGCAACGTCACGACGATGATAGCACCGCGCCTTTACAACACCTTCTTCCTGGCGGCCATGACCGCCATCATCGCGGTGCCGCTGTCCCTTTTCCTCGGTGTCATGGCGGCCCTCCACCGCAACAGCCTGTTCGACCGCATCGTCAATTTGGTGACGCTCACCACTATCGCGCTACCGGAATTCTTTGTCGCCTATGTGCTGATGTTCTTCTTCGCCATCAAGCTGCGCTGGTTCTATTCGCTGTCCACGGTGAGCGACGCCACTCCCTTCCTCGAACATGCCCTGCGGGCGCTGCTGCCGGCGGTCACCCTGACGCTGGTCATCGTCGCCCACATGATGCGCATGACGCGGGCGGCGATCATCGCCCTTCTCGCCAGTCCCTATATCGAAATGGCCCAGCTCAAGGGGGTCAAGGGCCGCGACGTCATTGTCCGCCACGCCCTGCCCAATGCCTGGGCGCCGATCGCCACCGTCATTGCCTTCAATTTGGCCTATCTGGTGGTGGGTGTCGTCGTGGTCGAAGTGGTCTTCGTCTATCCCGGTATCGGGCAATTGATGGTCGACTCGGTCTCGACCCGCGACATGCCGGTGGTCCAGGCCTGCGCGCTGGTCTTCGCGGCCACCTATATTTTGCTCAATCTCTCCGCCGACATCGTGTCGATCGTCACCAACCCGCGCCTGCTGCATCCCAAATGACCGCCGACTCCTCGAATATCCGCAATATTCGCGCCCGTCGGAACTGGGGCGAGAACGCCTGGCGCCTGCTGAAGAAGGCGCCCATCAGCGCCTGGTTCGGCATGATCGTCATTCTTTTCTATGCATTTTGCGCCCTATTCGCTCCGTTGATCGCGCCCTACGGCGAAGCCGAGATCGCCGGTAAAGCCTATGAAGTTCCCTCGGCCGCCTTCTGGTTCGGCACCGACCAGATCGGCCGCGACATCCTCTCGCGCGTCATCTATGGCGCCCGCAACACCATCGGCATAGCAATCCTCACCGTACTCTTGTCTTTCAGCATTGGCGGCGTGCTCGGCGTCTTTGCGGCGATCACCCGGGGCTGGTTCGACAAGATCATGGGCTTCTTGGTCGACTCTCTCATGTCGATCCCGGTGCTAATCTTCGCTCTTATGCTGCTCGCCGTCTTTCAGGGGCACGGCGATCAAAGAGTCAAGCTCATCCTTATTCTGGCGCTACTCGATTCGACTCGCGTCTACCGCCTAGCCCGCAACACCGCCCTCAATGTCGTGGTCATGGACTTTGTCGAGGCCGCCAAATTACGCGGCGAGAAGCTCAGCTGGATCACACTCAAGGAAATCGTGCCCAACATCATGCCGCCGCTGATCGCCGAATTCGGCCTGCGCTTTTGCTTCGTCTTTCTGACCATCAGCGCGCTTTCTTTCCTCGGCGTCGGCATCCAGCCGCCCACCGCCGACTGGGGCTCCATGGTGGCGGAGAACAAGACGCTCATCACCTATGGCCGCGCCCAGCCGCTCATTCCGGCGGGCGCCATCGCGCTGCTCACCGTCGCCGTCAATTTCGTCGTCGACTGGTTCCTGCACAAGACCAGCGGGCTGCGCGATGAGCGCTGAAAAGCTGCGTGTCAAGGGTGAGACCCTGCTCGCCATCCGCAATCTGCAAATCGAGGGGCAGAGCGATGAGATCTGGCATCCCATCATCAAGGGCGTCGATGTCACCCTGAAGCGCGGCGAAGTCCTGGGCATCATCGGCGAATCCGGAGCCGGCAAATCGACCATCGGCCTCGCCGCCATGGGCTTTGCCCGTCCCGGCTGCCGCATCACTCACGGTTCCATCATGTTCGATGGAATGGACTTGATTCATGCGAGTGAAGAAGAGCGCCGCGCATTGCGCGGCTCGCGCATCGCCTATGTCGCCCAGAGTGCGGCGGCCTCCTTCAATCCGGCTCACCGCATCATCGATCAGACGGTCGAAACCGCCATCGATCATGGCATCAAATCGCGCGACAAGGCCGAAGCCGACGCCCGCGATCTGTACCGCCGCCTGCAATTGCCCAACCCCGATACGATCGGAAAGCGTTATCCGCATCAGGTCTCCGGTGGCCAGCTCCAGCGCGCCATGACGGCCATGGCCATGTCCTGCCGTCCCGATCTCATCATCTTTGACGAACCGACGACGGCTCTCGATGTCACGACCCAGGTGGAAGTGCTCGCCGCCATGCGCAGCATCGTCGAACAGTTCAACACCGCCGCCATCTACATCACCCACGATCTCGCCGTGGTGGCCCAGATGGCCGACCGCATCATGGTGCTGCGTTATGGCAAGCTCGTCGAGGAAGCGCCGACCCGCGATATGCTGAAGACACCGCACGAGGATTATACGAAAAGCCTTTGGGCGGTGCGCAAGCTGGCGAAGGCGGAAGTGACCGGCGGCGAGCCTCTGCTGCGCATCCAGAATATCGACGCCAGCTACAGCGGTTTCGTCAAGGTACTCGACAACGTCACGGTTCAGGTGCCGCGCGGCCGCACCGTCGCGGTGGTGGGCGAATCGGGCAGCGGCAAATCCACCCTGGCCCGGGTCATCACCGGGCTGCTGCCGCCATCCAAGGGCGACATCTATTTCGATGGCAAGCAATTGCCGCGCACCCTGGCCATGCGCGACAAGGACATGTTGCGCCGCATCCAGATGATTTATCAGTCGGCCGACACGGCACTCAATCCGCGCCATCAGGTGCGCGATATCGTCGGCCGTCCGTTGGAATTCTATCTCGGTCTCCACGGGGCGGCGCGCGACCGCCGCATCGTCGAGCTCCTGGAGTCGATTGAGCTCGACGAAAGCTACATTGACCGCCTGCCGGGCGAGCTGTCCGGCGGCCAGAAGCAGCGCATTTCCATCGCCCGCGCCCTGGCGGCGGAACCCGAGCTCATTATCTGCGACGAGGTGACCTCGGCGCTCGACCAGATCGTCCAGGAGGAAATCCTGAAACTCCTGATGCGCCTGCAGAAAGAGACCAACGTCACCTATTTGTTCATCACCCACGACATCGCCACGGTGCGGGCGATCTCCGACGAGATCGTGGTCATGAACCAGGGCAAGGTGGTGCAGCAGGGGCCGAAATCGCAGGTCTTGTCGCCGCCCTATCCGGCCTATACGGAGCTGCTCCTCTCGTCGGTGCCGGAAATGGACCCCGACTGGCTCACCCGCCTCCTGGAGAAGCGAGCGGCGAAATCGCCGGCGGGGACGTGATCCTCTGGCGCGCCGGAACCTGACAGACTGAATGTCCCGGCCCGCGATCATGTGGTTCCGGCAGGATTTGCGTCTTGCCGATCATGCGGCGCTCTCGGCGGCGTGCGCGGCAGGGCCCGTCGTCTGTCTCTATGTGCTTGATGACGAAACGCCGGGCGAGTGGCGCTGGGGCGGGGCAAGCCGCTGGTGGCTGCATCGCAGCCTCGAGAACCTGTCGCGGCGGGTGCGGCTGGTTCTGCGGCGCGGCCGGACGGATGCCGAGATCGCCCGCCTGTTGCGCGAGACCGGTGCTACGACAGTCCATTTCACTCGCGATTATGCGCCGTGGTCGGGCGCGCTGGAGCGCCGCATCAAGGCGGTCTGCGAGGCAGCGGGTGTGGCGTGCCATCGCCATGGCGGCTTTCTGCTGCATGAGCCGGAGGCAATCCGCACCGGAACCGGCGGGCCCTATAAGGTCTACACGCCCTTTGCCCGCGCCTGCTTCGCCGCCGGCGAACCCAGGCGTCTGCGACCGGCGCCGAAGCTTGAGGCTTGGGATGGAACCATGCCAAGCGACCGGCTCGAAGATTGGCAGCTCTTGCCCGGCCGCCCCGATTGGGCCACGGACTTCGAGAGCAGGTGGACTCCCGGCGAGGACGGCGCCCAGGCGCGCCTGGCGCAATTCATTGCCGAAGGCCTGTCCGGTTATGCCGATGGCCGCGACCGGCCCGATCGGCCTGTCACGTCGCGGCTTTCGGCTCATCTGCATTGGGGCGAGATCGGCCCCCTCCAGTGCTGGCATGCGGTCCGCGCCGCCTCCGCCATGGCCGGTGGCCGGGTCGACTGGGCGGCGGAGAAATTCCTGAAGGAATTGCTCTGGCGCGAATTCTCCTGTCATCTCCTGCATCATTGGCCGCAATTGCCGGAGAAGCCGTTCCGCCCCGAATTCGCCGATTTTCCGTGGGCTGACGATCAAGCCGGCTTCGCGGCGTGGCGGCGCGGCCGCACCGGCTATCCCATCGTCGATGCCGGCATGCGCGAGCTGTGGGCGACGGGCGTCATGCATAATCGCGTGCGCATGATCGCCGCTTCCTTCCTCATCAAGCACCTGCTCATTCCCTGGCAGAAAGGCGCGCGCTGGTTCTGGGATACGCTCGTCGATGCCGATATCGCCAGCAATTCGGCAAGCTGGCAGTGGGTGGCTGGTTCGGGCGCCGATGCCGCGCCCTATTTCCGTATCTTCAATCCCATCCTGCAGGGCGAGAAGTTCGATCCCGCCGGCGCCTATGTGCGGAAATGGGTGCCGGAGCTCGCCCGCCTTCCGGACGCTTTTATTCACCGCCCCTCGGAGGCGCCGCGGGACGTTTTGAGCGCGGCGGGTGTTGCATTGGGCGCCGCCTATCCCTTACCTATCGCGGACCATGGCTTGGCGCGGAACCGGGCGCTTGCGGCATTCAAATCGATGAGGAGATGAACGGTATGAACATTCTCGCCATCAGCGGCGCGCTCCGCAAGGGTTCGACCAACACCGCATTGCTTCGTGCCTTGCGGCCGCTGGCACCCGCGGACATGAACATCGAAATCGCCACCTTGCATGGCATCCCCCTCTATGACGGAGACGCCGAGGATGCGACAGGAAAGCCGCAAGCGGTGCTCGATCTCGAGACGCGCATCAAATCCGCCGATGGCGTCATTATCGCCACGCCGGAATATAATTTCTCCATTCCGGGCGTGTTGAAGAATGCCACCGACTGGCTGTCGCGCCGTGCCACGCCGTTCAAGGGAAAACGCACCGGCGTGATGGGTGCTTCCGGCGGACCCGTGGGTACGGCGCGCGTGCAATATCATCTGCGCCAGAATCTTCAGGCGCTGGAAGCCATCGTCATGCCCCGGCCGGAAATCCTTGTCGGCTACGCGCCTTCGAAATTCGACGCCGCCGGTAACCTCACCGATGAGTCAACCCGGAAGCACCTTGCCGCGTGGCTCAAAGCTTTCCACGACTGGGTGGAAAGGAAGGTTTAGGCCGAAAAGCTCGTCGCCGCCGTGCGGATGGCCGCGATATTGGCGGCATAGTCCTGGTTCTTGAACACGGCCGATCCCGCCACCAGCACATTGGCGCCGGCGCGCGCGGCCAGCGGCGCCGTTTCCGCCGTGATGCCGCCATCGACCTCGATATCGATATTGCGGCCGCGCACCATCTCCTTTACCTCTGCGATCTTGTCGAGCATCGCCTTGATGAAGGATTGGCCGCCGAAACCGGGATTGACGGTCATCACCAGCACGAGATCGAGCCGGTCCAGCACATGAGCGATTGCCGAGGCAGGCGTTGCGGGATTGAGCGCCACGCCGGCCCGTTTGCCAAGCGCCCGGATCGCCTGTAGCGATCGGTCAAGATGGGGACCGGCTTCGGCATGGATGGTGATGATATCCGCCCCCGCCTTGGCGAAGCTTTCGAGAAAGGGATCGGCCGGCGCGATCATCAAATGCACGTCGAAGATCTTCCTGGTCGCCGGTCTGACCGCCTGCATGACCGGCGCGCCGAAAGTGATGTTGGGTACGAAATGCCCATCCATCACGTCGATATGGACCCAGTCGGCGCCGGCCCCATCGACGGCGCGCACCTCTTCGCCGAGCCGGGCAAAATCCGCCGACAGGATCGACGGAGCGATGAGGAGGGGACGCGCCACGGTCTAGAGCAGCTTGCCCATCGCCACCGCCGTATCGCTCATGCGGTTGGAGAAACCCCACTCATTGTCGTACCAGGCGAGCACCCGCACCAGCGTTCCGTCCATGACCTTGGTCTGGTCCATGTGGAAAGTCGAGGAATTGGCGTTGTGGTTGAAATCGATCGAGACGTTGGGCTCGTCGGTGAAGCCGAGAATACCCTTGAGCTGCTGCCCGGCGGCCCGCCTGATGGCGCCGTTCACTTCCTCGACCGTCGTCGCCTTCTTGGCCACGAACTTGAAATCGACCGCCGAAACATTGGGCGTCGGCACCCGGATGGCGACGCCGTCGAGCCTGCCCTTGAGTTCCGGCAGGACGAGGCCAACCGCCTTGGCGGCCCCCGTTGACGTTGGGATCATGGAGAGGGCCGCGGCGCGGGCGCGATAGAGATCCTTGTGCATCGTGTCGAGGGTCGGCTGGTCGCCCGTGTAGGCATGGATCGTGGTCATGAAGCCCTTGTCGATGCCGATGGCATCGTTGAGCACCTTGGCCACCGGCGCCAGACAGTTCGTGGTGCATGAGGCGTTGGAGACGACGATATGATCCTTGGTGAGCTTGTCGTGATTGACGCCGAAGACGACCGTCAGGTCGGCATTCTCGCCGGGAGCCGAGATCAGCACCCGCCTGGCGCCGGCGGTGAGATGGGCCGAGGCCTTGTCCTTGGCGGTGAAAATGCCGGTGCACTCTAGCGCGATATCGACTCCCAGCGCCTTCCAGGGAAGTTGCGACGGGTCCTTGATGGCCGTGACCTTGAATTTGTCGGCGCCGATATTGATCGAGTCGCCCTCGACCCTCACTTCGTGAGGAAAGCGGCCATGCACCGAATCATAGCGCAGCAGATGAGCATTGGTTTCGACCGGGCCCAGATCGTTCACCGCCACGACGTCGATGTCCTTGCGACCGGACTCGTAAATGGCGCGGACAACATTGCGTCCGATGCGGCCGAAGCCGTTGATTGCCACACGCACTCTCATGACTGCCTCCAGATAAAACCGTCTATTTTCCGGGCGCACTTATAACCGGTTTGCGGCTCTGCGGAAGGGGAGATGCTGCCGGGTCCTGCGCGCCTTTTCGGCCGGATGGCGCAAAGCCCGGAAATAATATTTGCCGCCATGAAATCTTCCTTCCATCCCAAGATAATGATATTTCGATAAATTGTGCAATGCAATATAAGCGTCGTGCAGCTAACTTCCACATTTGCGCCCGAATCGGGCATAGAGTGAGACCAATTCCATCAACCGGAGGTCTCGATGGCACATAGTCCCTATCGTCTCGCATTTTTCGCCGCTGTCATGGCGCTCATTTTCGCCGCCCTTTCCCCGGCCAGGGCCGATTGGGAACTGCTCGGCAGCGCCGGCTACAAGTTGCGGCTTGAGCAGAGCGTCATCGAAGTCGGCAAATCCGAAGGGCGCTATCAGGCTATCAGGCTTGAGGTGACGGGGAGCGACGTCGAAATTTACGATCTGCGCGTCGTTTATGGCAATGGCAGCAAGGAAGAACTCCGTGTGCGCGAAGTGTTCAAGGCTGGCAGCGGCTCGCGCCGTATCGACCTCGCCGGCGGCGACCGCTTCATTCGCCAAATCATTGTGACCTATCTGCCGCGCGGACCGTTTCAGCTCAAGGTTTTCGGCGAACCGGCGGAAAAATGGGTGGAACTCGGCTGCCGCAGCGTCGGATTCAAGATCGACCGCGATGTGATCAAGGTCGGCCGCTTCGAGGGCCCTTTCGGTAAAATCCGGCTTCGCGTGATCGGCAACAAGATCGAAGTCTTCGATCTGGAAGTTGTTTATGGCAATGGCAAACGTGACGATATCCCGGTCCGCTCGATCATTCCCGACGGCGGAATGACCAAGCCGCTCGACCTCAGGGGCGGTGGCCGCGCCATTCAGCGGATCGAATTGATCTACCGGTCGCAACCGAACTTCAAAGGCACGGCCGCCGTCTGTGTCGATGGGTTGAGCGGAGGCCTATAGGCCGATGGTGCCGGCCAGCCCGCGCTTGGCCAGGGACCGGGCGACGATCAGGCGCTGAATCTCGGAGGTTCCCTCCCAGATGCGGTCGGCGCGTAGTTCGCGCAGGAAACGCTCGGCCACATTTTCGCGCATATAGCCGCGGCCGCCGAAAATCTGTACCGCCCTGTCGGCCACCCGCCAGGCCGCTTCCGAAGCGAACAGCTTGGCGATCGAACAGCGCCCATGCAGCGCTTTGATGTCCTCGCCGCGGTCATGGGCGGCGGCCGCCTCGTAGGTAATGAGCCGCGCGGCATGCAAATCCGTGACCGAGTCGGCAAGCATCGCCTGGATCATCTGGTAGTTGACGATCGCTTCTCCCGAGACGATGCGGGTCTTGGCGAATTCGGTTGCGTCTTCAATGAGCCGCGCCATGGCGCCGCAGCAGCGCGCCGCGATCATCAGCCGCTCGCGCCGGAACCACGCGCGGGCGAAATCCATGCCCTCGCCTTCCGCGCCGATGCGGTCGCGCGCGGGAATTCTCAGATTGCGCAATTGCAGGATCGGGTGATGGTGGTCGTAGGTATGACTATAGGCGGGTGTGCGTTTGATCGAGAGGCCGGGGGCATCGGCCGGGCAAAAGAACAGGCAATGGCTGCCGTCTTCGAGCTTCGCCTGGACGACAACGGTTGTCGCGTGGTTATGGCTGGTGACATGCCATTTCTCGCCGGTGATCAGATAGTGGTCGCCCTTCCGCTCGGCCGCCGTTGCAATAGCAGAAGGATCCGAGCCGGCGTTCTCCTCGCTGATGGCATAGCAGAAATACGCCTCTCCCCGCGCCAGAGTCATGATGTGGCGGGCAATCTGGTCTTCGTTACAGGCCTCGAACATCCAGCCCTGCGCTTCACCGTAGCACCAGCCGAGCGCATTGGTGATGCGGCCCAGTTGTTCGGTGACGGCCACCTGCGTCAGCAACGGCAACTCCAGCCCGCCACGGGATTTCGGCACGTCCATCAAGGGAAGTCCCATGGCGGTGGCGGCGCGTTCATGGGCGGCGCGATCTCCAGGCGGAATCTTGCCTTCGTTCATTTCCGCATGAATCTCGAAGGGGCGGAGTGTCTCGTCGGCGAAGCGCCGCGCCCGGTCGCGCCTGGCAATCGCTTCGCCGGAAAGCTGGAAGGTCATGGACGGAAATGACCGGGGAAATAGGCGGCAAGCACCGACCTGAAGGCGCCGCGCGCCGCCGCCGGGCAATGTTCGGTGCCGATGCGGCATGTGCCGATTCCCAGCCAGAGACCATCACCCAGAGATTCGAGAACCCGCGCCGTCATCGCCGGGTCGTGATTATAGCCGCCTTCATCGATGATATCGGCGCACAGCCGCACCAGTGTCCTCTCGTGCTCCACGTCGCGCGCCGCGCAGATTTCGTCATAGACCGGCCGTCCTTGGGTTTCGCTCCAGAAAGCGATCCAAGCTGCAATCTTGCGCTGGGTGAAGAGTTCCGCATTGAAATCGGCCAGCAGCATTGCCTCAAGCCGCCGGGCGGCGCCGGTCTCCGCCGCCGCGAGCGCCGATTTCCAATTGTCCGTATATTCGGTCGAGAGGTGGCGCAGGCAGTCGGCCAGCAGATTGTCCTTGCTGTCGAAGTGAAAGTTGATGATCCCGACGGAAAGCCCGGCCGCGCCTGTGACATCGGCGATGGTGAGCGCGGCATAACCCTTTCGCGCCAACACATCGATCGTCGCCTCGATCAGTTGCTGGCGGCGCACGTCGCGCGGTGCTCTCCGGCCACCGAGGCTCGCATTCGCAGCAATATCGTCCATCATCGCCGGGTTCCCACGCTCAATCGTCGAGCGGGCGTTTCATGCCGGCGGGACGCCAGGCATTGACGGCGAGCCCAAGCTTCTGCGCCCTGTCGAGGGCAGACCACATCAGCGGAATGCGTGCTTCCGCGATACCGGGAAGGCTCAGGGGATCGAAGCCGGTCCAGGGCAGGAACGGATTGCGCCGCCCATAGGCCCAGATCTCAACCCGCTTCGACGGCCTGGCACTGAAGCCCCGCGCGTGAAAGCCCACCGTATCGGCGACGACCAGCGTATTGGCCGGCACCGCGAAGGCTTTGGGCTCCGGCAGATTCATCCGGGCGAGTTCGTCGCGGCCGACCCGGAAGGATCCGCGCGCCGAATATTTATCGAGGGCGGTCGAAGCCTTGAGACTCATTTCGCCTTCCCAGGCAAGCCGTTCCGGCGTCATCAGGTGCGATCCCGGTACATAGACGAACGGGCCCTCGTCCTCGGCCACGTCGGTAAGAAAAAACCAGGCTTTGACGCTCGGATGGAATGTGTCGGCGTGCAGATTGGTTTGTGGGTCGGGTGCCGCATCCTTCACATGCGAGAGAATGGTCTGTACGTAATACAACGGTTCCTGATCGTAGGAGCCCACATAGCGCGTCAGCCCGCGCCAGTCCGGCCGGGCTAGGAATGCTCGCAACTCCGGCAATGCCCGCAGCGCCGCCCCATCGAGCGCGATGCGCCGGGTGATGGTGTCGCCCTGCACCATCTCGCGGGCCGGGGCCCGGAATGCGAGGACCGCCTCCTTCAGGACGGCAAAGGCGGCGGGATCGAGAAAATCGCGCCTGACCACGAAGCCGTTGCGGTCAAAGGCGGCGCGGTCTTCCGCGCTTACCAACCCGGCGAGCCTCCGCCGCCGCCACCAGGCAAGACGATGAGCGAGTGTAACCCGCTTGACATGGAGGCCCCAGCGATTGAACGCCGGCGAGCCGATCACCTTGTTGTCGCGGAAGGATTTTGCGCCGGTTGCCAGCGCCAGGGCCCAGAACGGATATTTGACGATGTCGAGTGCGGTCATGGAGGAGAGCTTAGTGCATCCAAGGTCGAAATTTAAATATTTCGTCAGCGCGCATTTGTCCCGGTTCACACCTTCGTCCACTTGCCGTTTCTGGCCGAAGACCTCACGCAGGCCTCGATGAAGGCCATGCCGGCGACACCGTCGGCGATGCCGGGAAATTGCACGGCCTTGTCCGGCTTCTTGCCGGCCCGCCTTGCTTTGATGGCGCGGGCCACTTCCGTATAGATATTGGCGAAGCCCTCGAGATAGCCCTCCGGGTGGCCGGGTGGCACGCGCGTCACCCGCCCCGCCGCCGCATTGGAGCCCGCCCCGCCCCGGGTGAGGAGCCGCTTCGGCTCGCCAAAGGGTGCGTACCAGAGATAATTCGGGTCGGCCTGGGTCCATTCCAGCCCGCCCTTGGTGCCGTAGACCCTGAGCTTCAAGCCGTTTTCGTTGCCCGGCGCCACCTGACTGGCGAACAGCATGCCCCTGGCGCCGCCCTTGAAGCGCAGCATGACATGGGCGTTGTCGTCGACCTTGCGGCCTTTCACGAAGGTCATAAGATCGGCGCAGAGCTCGCCGAGCGCCAGGCCGGAGACGAAGCAGGCGAGCTGATAGGCATGGGTACCGATGTCGCCGATGCAGCCGCCGGCCCCCGTCTTGGCTGGATCGGTGCGCCAGGCGGCCTGCTTTTGTCCTTCCCGCTCGATCGGCTTGGTGAGCCAGTCCTGCGGATATTCGCTCTGCACCACGCGGATGTCGCCAAGCTCTCCCTCCGCCACCATGGCGCGTGCCTGGCGGATCATCGGATAGCCGGAATAATTGTGGGTCAGCGCGAAGATTGTGTCCCTGCGCTTGGCCAGCAGCTTTTCCAGCGCCAGCGCCTCCTTG
>JANMQL010000238.1:0-5915 GCA_031370475.1 Hyphomicrobiales bacterium
ATACGGTTGCCTCCTGGGCCGGCGCCACATTCGGCATGGCGAGCGTTGCAGCACCCGCCGCCGCGGCGACCGCGCTGCCTTTCAGAAATGCGCGGCGCGACTTGGCATCCGCGATTTTGCGAGATTTCATCATGGTCGTTTCTCCCTATTTTCGGCATCGATGAAAGATGCCCTTGGCGTCACTTTGTCCCGAAACGGCGGGATGCACAATCCCGGCTTTCCGGTGGTCCGGCAATCGCCGGACTGTGCATGCGCAGCATCCGCAGTTGACTCGAAGGGTGCGAATGTTATCAGAGGCGCCAATTGCACGCCGCAGGGAAACCCCGCCACATGAACCAGATCGACGCCGGCCGCAGCCGGACCATGGCCAACGCCATCCGCGCCCTCAGCATGGATGCGGTGCAGAAGGCCAATTCCGGCCATCCTGGCCTGCCCATGGGGGCGGCCGATGTGGCCACCGTGCTGTTCACGCAGTTTCTGAAATTCGACGCCGCCGATCCCCATTGGCCCGACCGCGACCGTTTCATTCTCTCGGCCGGTCACGGCTCCATGCTGCTTTATTCGCTGCTCTATCTTCTCGGCTACAAGGATATGACGCTGGATGAGCTGAAGAATTTCCGCCAGCTCGGCTCGAAGACCGCGGGCCATCCTGAATACGGCCACGCCACCGGCATCGAGACGACCACTGGGCCCCTGGGCCAGGGCCTCGCCAACGCGGTGGGCTTCGCCATTGCCGAGCGCCATCTCAATGCCCGCTTCGGCGGTGAGCTTGTCGATCACAAGACCTATGTGCTGGCCGGCGACGGCTGCCTGATGGAAGGAATTTCGCAGGAGGCAATCACCCTTGCCGGCCATTTGAAGCTCAAGCACCTGATCGTCCTCTTCGACGACAACGGCATTTCCATCGACGGCAAGCTGAGCCTATCGGATTCGACCGATCAACTGGCGCGCTTCGCCGCCGCCAACTGGAATGTTACGCGCATCGACGGTCACAATGCCGCGGAGATCGCGGCGGCCCTGACGGCGGCGCAGACCGCCGACCGCCCGACGCTTATCGCCTGCAAGACCGTCATCGGTTTCGGTGCCCCCACCAAACAGGGCACCGCCGCCACCCACGGCTCGCCCTTGGGCGCCGACGAAATCGCCGGCGCTCGGAAAGCACTGGGCTGGGAGTACCCGCCTTTCGTGGTGCCGCAGGATATTCTCGAGGCCTGGCGCGCCGCCGGATCGCGCGGTTCTATCGCCCGCGCCGAATGGGAGAGACGCCTCGTCGCCAGTCCCCACAAGGCCGAGTTCAAACGCATCATGTCGGGCGAATTGCCGGTGGGATTCGAGGCAACGATGGCCGGATACAAGAAAGAGCTGGCCAAGAATCCGCCGTGGATTGCGACGCGCAATTCATCGCAGAACGCCCTCGATGTCATCAATGCGGCGGTTCCTGAATCCATCGGCGGCTCGGCCGACCTGACCGGCTCCAACAACACCAAGTCCAAGGACTTGAAGCCGCTGACCGCCGGAGATTACGGCGGACGCTATGTCTATTACGGCATCCGCGAACATGGCATGGCGGCGGCCATGAATGGCATGGCGCTGCATGGCGGCGTCATTCCCTATGGCGGCACATTCCTCGTCTTCACCGATTACTGCCGCCCGTCGATCCGGCTTGCCGCATTGATGGGCCGGCGCGTCGTCTATGTGATGACCCACGACTCGATCGGCCTCGGCGAGGATGGTCCAACGCATCAGCCGGTCGAGCATCTGGCAGCCTTGCGCGTCATCCCCAATCTCACCGTCTTCCGCCCCTGCGATGCGGTGGAGACCGCCGAATGCTGGCAACTGGCGCTTGAGAACAGGCATGGCCCCAGCATTCTGGCCCTCACCCGCCAGAAGCTGAAGCCGGCGCGCCTCTCCTATTCGGCCAAGAATCTCTGTGCACTCGGCGCCTATGAGGTGGCCGTATCGGCGAAGAAGTCCAAAGCCGTGATCTTCGCCTCGGGCTCGGAAGTTGAAATCGCCATGGAGGCGAAGGCCGCTCTCGACAAGGCCGGAACGCCGACCCGCGTCGTCTCGGTGCCGTCGATGGAACTCTTCAAGACGCAGGGCAAGGCCTACAAGGAGAAACTCTTGGGCAGCGAGAAAATCCGCATTGCCATCGAGGCGGGCGTGCGCCAGGGCTGGGATCATTTTATTGGGCTGGACGGCGCCTTCATCGGCATGACCGGCTTCGGCGCTTCGGCGCCGGCGGAATTGCTGTATAAGCATTTCGGCATCACCGCCAAGGCGGCGGTCAAGGCCGCAAGGAAATAAAATGCCGGCATTTCGCACCCTCGATAAGGCGTCCGTCGCGGGCAAGCGCGTCCTGGTCCGCGTCGATCTCAATGTGCCCATCGAGAACGGCGAGGTCCGCGATGCCACCCGCATCGAGCGTGTGGTCCCCACCCTGCGCGAACTTCTCGACAAGAACGCCGCCGTCATCGTGCTTGCCCATTTCGACCGGCCCAAGGGCAAGGTCGTGCCGGAAATGTCGCTGAAGCCGGTGGCGCCGGCCCTGGCGAAGCTTCTCGGCCGCCCGGTCAAATTCATCTTCACCGACTGGCTGTCACCGCCGGTGATCGATGTGAAGCCCGGCCACTGTGTGCTGATGGAAAATACCCGCTATCATCCCGGCGAAGAGAAGAACGATCCGGTTTTCTCGAAGCTCCTGGCCGGCCTCGGCGATGTCTATGTCAACGACGCCTTTTCCGCCGCCCACCGCGCCCATTGCTCGACCGAGGGCGTGGCGCATCTGCTGCCCGCTTATGCAGGCCGCGCCATGGAAGCGGAACTGCGCGCCCTGGAAGCGGCGCTGGAAAAACCGAAGCGGCCGCTCGTCGCCGTGGTCGGCGGCGCCAAGGTCTCGACCAAAATCGATCTGCTCGGCAATCTGTCGGGCGTCGCCAACACCATCGTCATCGGCGGCGGCATGGCCAATACGTTTCTCGCCGCCCAGGGCCACCCCGTCGGCAAGTCCCTGTGCGAGCACGATCTCATGGCGACAGCGAAGGAGATTATCGCCAAGGCCAAGGGCAGGAACTGCACACTGCTGCTGCCCACCGACGTGGTGGTGGCCAAGGAGTTCAAGGCCAACTCGCCGAGCCGCACGATTGCGCTCGCCGATGTCGCGGGTGACGACATGATCCTCGACGTCGGCGCCAAGACCATTGCCGCAATCGATCGTTGCTTCGATCGGGCCAAGACGCTGGTCTGGAACGGCCCGCTCGGCGCCTTTGAGCTCTCTCCTTTCGATGCGGCAACCGCCGCCTGCGCCCGGCACGCGGCGCAATTGACCAAGGCGGGAAAGCTCGCCTCGATCGCCGGCGGCGGGGATACGGTGGCGGCCCTCAATGGCGCCGGCGTGGCCGATGATTTCACTTACATTTCGACGGCGGGCGGCGCATTCCTCGAATGGCTCGAGGGCAAGCCCCTGCCCGGTGTCAAAGCCCTGGAGGAACGCAAATGATCGACAAGCTCGCCGATATCGCCCACCGCATGGCCGCCCCCGGCAAGGGCATTCTCGCCGCCGACGAATCGACCGCCTCGATCGCCAAGCGCCTCGAGTCGATCGATACTCCGTCCACGGAGGAAAGCCGCCGCGACTACCGCGAGATGCTGTTCACCGCCAAGGAGGCGATGCAGACTTGTATTTCGGGTGTCATCCTGTTCGACGAGACGCTGCGCCAGAAGGCCCGGAACGGCACGCCCTTGGTCGACGTCATCAAGGCATCGGGCGCGGTTCCCGGCATCAAGCTCGATACCGGCGCCAAGCCCCTGGCGCTGTCGCCCGGCGAAACCGTCACCGAAGGTCTCGACGGCCTGGCGGCGCGGGTTGCCGAATATGCCAAGCTCGGCGCCCAGTTCGCCAAGTGGCGGGCGGTGATCGACATCGGCAAAAGCATTCCGACCCACAACGCCATCCACGCCAATGCCCATGCGCTGGCCCGCTATGCGGCCATCTGCCAGGCCGGCGGCATCGTGCCGATGGTCGAGCCCGAAGTGCTGATGGACGGCGACCACGATATCGGCCGCTGCGCCGAAGTCACCGAATGGGTGCTCAAGGAGCAGTTCCAGGAACTCTACTATGCCGGTGTCGAGCTCGAAGGCATCATCCTCAAGCCCAACATGGTGATCTGCGGCAAGAAATGCGCCAAACAGGCGAGCCGCGAGGAAGTGGCCGAGAAAACCCTCAAGGTGCTGAAGCGCTGCGTTCCCGCCGCCGTTCCCGGCATCGCCTTCCTCTCCGGCGGCCAATCGGGCCAGGATGCAACGGCGCACTTGCATCTGATGAATGCGGCGGGATCCCTGCCCTGGAGGCTCACCTTCTCCTATGGCCGCGCACTTCAGTCCGATGCCCTGAAGGCCTGGGGCGGCAAGCCTGAGAATGTGGCGGCCGGCCAGCGCGCCTTCTCGCATCGCGCCAAAATGAATGCGCTTGCAACTTCCGGCAAGTGGGCTCCCGCGCTGGAGAAAGCCGCCTGAGCCCGCGGCTGTTTCTGGTCGCTCCGGAATTGCCGGCCGCCCGGCTCGCGGAATGCCTTGCAGCGGCCTGCGCGGCCGGTGACGTGGCAAGCCTTGTCGTGCCGCCATCCGTGGCAAAAGAGATTGCCCCCCTGGCCCAGGCCAAGGGCGTTGCGGTTCTGACGACCGGCGATCCGCGCAACGCCGCAAGACTTGGCTGCGACGGCATCCATATCGATGCCGCCACCGAACCGGTGGCCGACGCCCGCGCTTCGGCGGGCCACGAGCGCATCGTTGGCGCCTATGCGGGGACTTCGCGCCATTTCGCCATGGAGGCGGCCGAGGCCGGCGCCGATTATGTCGCCTTCGCCCAGAACCGCGCCGCACCCGGCGGCGAACCCGTCATCGGCTGGTGGTCGGAACTGTTCGAGGTTCCCTGCGTCGCCTTCGATCCGGTTGCGCCCGCGGATCTCGACATATTGCTGCCGCAGAATCCCGACTTCATCCGGCCTTCCGATGCCATGTGGGAGTCGCCCGCCGAAGCCCGCCGCATCATTGCCGCACTCATGCAGCAATTGAGTTCATGAAATACGCTTTCGCCTTCATTGCCTTCCTCGCCGCGGCAGCACCCGCCCTCGCCGCATCGTTCGAGGAAGCAGCGGCCCTTTACGAGGACAAGGACTACAAATCCGCCCGCCAGATCGCCGAGACCCTGGCCAAGGCGGGCGATGCCAAGGCTATGGCCATGCTCGGCGCCATCTATCAGGGCGGACGCGGCGTCGACACGGATATGAACAAGGCGGCCGAGTGGTACCGCAAGGCGGCCGAGAAGGGCCACACGGCGGCGCAATTCGCTCTCGCATCGATGTATTTGGGCGGCAATCTCGGCGCCGCCGATCCCGCGGCCGGCGAAATCTGGCTGCGCAAGGCAGCCGACGGCGGCCATGTCGAGGCCCAAGTCACCATGGGGCTCCTGGCATCCGGCGCCTTCGGCAAGACGCCGGACTGGCCCGGCGCCCTCGCCTGGTTTCGCAAGGCGGCCGAGCGCGGCAATGCCGATGGCCAGTATAATCTGGGCCTCCTTTATCTCGATGGCCGCGGCGTCGAGAAGAACCGGATCGCCGCCGCCAATTGGTTCGCCAAGGCCGCCTCGCAAGGCTTGACCGACGCCGCCCTCGATTATGGCGTGCTGGTGTTCCGCGGCGAGGGCGTCGAGAAGGACGAGAAGATCGGCGCGGCGTGGATGCTGGTTGCCGCTAGGCGCGGCAACCCCGTGGCGCAAAACCGCGTGGCCCGCCTCTATGCCTTCGGCCGCGGCGTCGAAGGCGATCCCGTCGAGGCGCTGAAATGGAATCTGCTGGCGGCCAAGGGCGGCAGGCCCGATGCCGAGCTCGACACGCTGCTGGCGAAACTCAACCCCG
>JANMQL010000239.1:0-13125 GCA_031370475.1 Hyphomicrobiales bacterium
CTGCGCGGGCGCCTGGTCGAGCTACGCGACCTCTTGATCATGCCATCGAGCCATAGGTGCCCCGGCCGGCCCGGGCCCGCTCCATGCGCCAGCGCATCAGTGGATGCAGTTCGAGGGGGAGGAGGCTCGCCTCATGGGCCCAGCATTCGAACAGGGCGCGCTTGCCATTGCTGAAACTGCGGGCATCGAGGACAGCCCGGTCATAGGCGCCAAGGCGGGAAAAGACGGGGAGATAATGGGAACGGCAGAGGACATTGACGCTGTCGATCTGCAGCAGATTCATCCGCCTGATGGCACCGGCAATCTTCGTCCAGTTGGGCGTGCCGGTGCGGCCGGAATTGCCGAAGCCCTGGGCCGCCAGCACAATGCGGCGCGCCTCGGCGAGAGAGAGCGAATTAGGCTGCTTCATCGTGCCAGACGGCTTCGCCCGGATTGGCGGAGCCGTGGGCGAGCCGGCCATTATACTTGTAAAGGGTCGAGCAATAGGGGCAGACGATCTCCTCCGCCGCACCCATGTCGAGGAACACATGGGGATGGTCGAAGGGCGGCTTGGCGCCGACGCACATGAATTCGCGGGCGCCGATTTCAATTTTCGGCAGTCCCATGTCGTTGTGAAAATGCGGTGTAGCACCCGATGCCATGTCGTCCCCGATTTGGCTTGTGAGCCCGGGCGATTAGCATATCTTGGGCTTCATGCACAAATTCAATTCGGACGGGGTGGAGATCGCCTATGATCTGGCGGGGGAAGGGCCGCCCATCCTGCTGATCCACGGGTTTGCCTCCAATGGCCGGGTCAACTGGCGGGATACGGGCTGGATCGGGACGCTGGCCGATGCCGGGCGCCGGGTCATCACAATCGACAATCGTGGCCATGGCGAGAGCCAGAAGCTCTACGATCCGTCGCTCTATTCGGCGCCGATCATGGCCGAGGATGCGCGCCGCCTGCTCGATCATCTCAAGATCGCGCGCGCCGATGTCATGGGCTATTCGATGGGAGCGCGCATCGCCGCCTTCCTGACGATCCAGCATCCGGCCCGGGTGCGGAGCGCCATCTTCGCCGGGCTGGCGTCGCGGATGATCACCGGCGTCGGCGGGGCGGAGGACATCGCCCGGGCGCTGGAAGCGCCAAGTGCCGCGGCGGTGACGGCACCGGCGGCGCGCGCCTTCCGCCTTTTCGCCGAGCAGACCAAGAGTGATCTCAATGCACTTGCCGCCTGCATGCGTTCGGCGCGGGCGAAGATCACGGCGGAAGACCTCGGCCGCATTGCCGCTCCGGTCCTGGTGGTGGCGGGCGAGAAGGACGACGTGGCGGGCGAGGTGGCGCCACTGGTTGCCGCCATTCCTGGCGCGAAGGGCGTGACACTTCCAGGCCGCAATCACATGAATGCGGTGGGGGATAAGGGATACAAGGCGGCGGTGATCATTTTCCTTCAGGCGCTGCAGTCAACCACGTAACCGCTCTCCACATGATCCCCTTCTCCCTGCCGCTTGCGGCGGGGAGAAGGTGGCGCGAAGCGCCGGATGAGGGGTGGCCCCTCCGCGAGTCGATTTGCACGCCGGTGCATGCGGCGCCAGCCCCTCATCCGCCCGTTGGGCACCTTCTCCCCGCACTGCGTGCAGGGAGAAGGGGATTCGCAGGAGGTCGCCGGTCAAATTCCCCTGAACACCGGCTTCCTTTTTTCCAGGAACGCGGCGCGGCCTTCGGCGTAGTCGGCGCTGTCGAAACATTGGGCGGCGAAGCGGGCGAGGTCTTCGGGCGATGCCGCGCCGGGGGAACCGGCGATGGCAGCGATGGCGCGTTTGGAATGTCCGATAGTAAGCGGCGCGCCGGCGGCGATCTCGGCGCAAAGAGCCCGCACCTCCACTTCCACATCGGCGGCCACGCGGTTGACCAGCCCCACCCGCAGGGCTTCGGCGGCGTCGAGGCGGCGGGCGGTGAAGATCATCTCCTTGGCAATTGCGGGCGTCACGGCGGCGAGCAGATCGCTGAGGCCATCCACCGGATAGGCAAGGCCGAGCCTGGCCGGGGGCAGGGCGAAGATGCCGGTCTGGCTCGTGACCCGCAGGTCACAGGCCAAGGCGATGGCGAGACCGCCGCCGATGCAGAAGCCCTCGATCATGGCGATGACCGGTTTGGGCGAGCCTCGGATGGCCGCGAAGGCCGTGCCGTTCAGGGCCTCATAATCCTTGGCGGCATTGGCATCGGCGCGGGTCTCGGCGAATTCTGCTATATCGGCCCCGGCGGCGAAGGCCTCGGACCCGCTCCCACGAATGACGATCGTCCGCACATCAACGCCGTCATCAAGCAATTTCATCAGTGGCGGGATCGCCGCCCACATGGCCCGGTTCAGGGCGTTGCGCCGCTCGGGCCGGTTCAAGACCAGCCAACCGATTGAACCGTCAAGGAAAGCCCGGACGAGCGGGGTGGGTGAGGGAAGCTCTGTCATGACCCCGGCTAACACTGGCGGGCGCCCGAGGCAATGTCTCGCATTTCGCCCGGCTCTCCCCATATTGATACTTTCCGGTTATGATGCTGCCTTCCAAGGAGAAGCCCATGAACCGTATTTCACCCAAGCCGCAGTCCGTCGAGAAGCTCGATCCGGTGTGGAGCCGCATCCGCGAGGAGGCCGAAGACATCGCCCGCCAGGAACCGGTGCTCGGCGGCTTCATCTTTTCCTCGGTGCTCAATCATACCTCCTTCGAGAAGGCGCTGATCCATCGTCTGGCGCAGCGGCTCGGCAATGCCGATATCGGCGCCGATCTGGTGGTGCAGGCCTTCGAGGATGCGGTCGCCGCCGAGCCCGAGATCGGTTTCGCGGCGCGCGCCGACATCATCGCCACTTACGAGCGCGATCCCGCCTGCCACCGCTATGCCGATCCGCTGCTTTATTTCAAGGGCTACCAGTCGATCCAGACGCACCGCATGGCGCACCGGCTGTGGGAGATGGGGCGCAAGGATTTCGCCTATTATCTGCAAAGCCGCTCGTCGATCATCGCCAGCGTCGACATCCATCCGGCGGCCAGGATCGGCAAAGGCATCATGGTCGATCACGGCCACGATATCGTCATCGGCGAAACCGCCGTGATCGAGGACAATGTCTCGATCATGCAAGGCGTGACATTGGGCGGCACCGGCAAGGAGTCGGGCGACCGGCATCCGAAAATCCGCCACGGCGTATTGATCGGGGCCGGGGCCAAGATTCTCGGCAATATCGAGATCGGCGCCTGCTCGCGAGTGGCCGCCTGCTCGGTCGTTCTGCATGACGTTCCCGCCAACCGGACGGTGGCGGGGGTGCCGGCCAAGATCGTCGGCTATGCCGGTTGCGAGGAGCCGGCCCGCGTCATGGACCACAATGTCGAGCCGGTTGCGGATAATTCCGATTGAGGCTAGAGGGGCTCACCCGAGCAATGCGGAGTGGCCCCCTTGAAGCCCGACGAAATCGCCAAACTGACAAAGTTCCTGCGCGGCAAATTCGAGCTCGCCGCGATCAGCGTGCGCAAGCGGCCGCAGAAGGACGATTCGGCCGAGGTCTATATCGGCGAGGAATTCATCGGCGTCGTCTTCCGCGACGAGGAGGACGGCGAGCTCTCCTATAATTTCTCCATGGCGATCCTCGACTTCGACCTGGAATAGCGCCGCCGGGCCAATTGGCCCCGCCCTTGCAATCCTGACCCAACATGAAACGCCTGTGCCCCGTTGGCACGGGTGCAGGGGAAGGTGTCATGGAAATCAGCGATTTCGCCTATTTATTTGCAATCGCGGTGGGGTTGGTTTCGGCCGGGATCGTGGGCAGCCTGTGGGCGCTGGTCGCCGGCAAGGAATTGCGCCCGGCCCTGCCGCGCCAGGTGGGCGTGGACACGACGCTCACGACGCTGGCCATCGCGGTTAACGCGCCGCTGGCCATGGTGCGGACCGGATTGTGGTACACCAAACATAATCCGGTCATGGCGCTGATCATCCTCACCCTCGGATTGGGCTGGAGCTTCCTGCAGGGCGTGTTTATCCTCACACAGTTCTTCGGCTTCAAATAAAGGTAGCCCCGCATGACGATCCTGGCGCTCGACGGCATTTCTCCCGAGCTGCCGGGCGAGGGCCGCTGCTGGATCGCACCCACGGCAAGCGTCATCGGCCGGGTGCGGCTTCTGGCCAATGCCAGCGTCTGGTTCGGCGCGGTTTTGCGCGGCGACAATGAGTGGATCGAAATCGGCGAGAACAGCAATGTGCAGGACGGTTGCGTCCTGCACACCGACATGGGCTCGCCATTGACCGTCGGGCGCAACTGCACCATCGGCCACCAGGCCATGCTGCATGGCTGCACGGTGGGCGACAACTCGCTGGTCGGGATCGGCGCCGTCATTCTCAACAACGCCAGGATCGGCCGGAACTGTTTGATTGGGGCGCAGGCGCTGATCCCGGAAGGCAAAATCATTCCCGATAATTCCTTGGTGATGGGCGCTCCCGGCAAGGTGGTGCGCCAACTCGACGCCGAGGCCGCCGCACGGCTTGCCAAAGCGGCGGAAGGCTATGTGCGCAACTGGCAGCGCTATGCCAAGGGGCTTGCGCCGCGCCCCTGAAAAAGGCGGAGCCGGCACTGGGTGGGACAGTGCCGGCTCCTGAAGCCCGGTCTGGTGGGGGATGGGGAGGGGACGCCGACCGGGCCTATCTCGCTCCTACTTGCTCGTGCCGCCGGCAATGAAGCCGGAGGTATTGGTTTTTTCCTTCATCAGCGCCACCCATTGGCGCGGATCGACGTGCGACTGGCGCTTGAGGAAGGTGTAGCCGGTGTCGCTCCAGCGCAAGATTTCGTTGCGCCGGTTGTCGAGAACGAAATCGCCGCCGTCGGTGGTGACGGTGAGAACCGCGTGGCCGTCCTTTTTTTCGTCGAGGACGACGGTGATCAGCAGTGCCTCGGGCGGAAAGCCGAGACCTTCGAGATAGCGCTTCTTGAGCAGCAGATAATCTTCGCAATCGCCGGCATCGGTGGGATAGGCCCAATGCTCGGGCTCGCCGTAGAGATCCTGATCGCTCACCGGCGCCACCTTGCCGTTGACATAGGTGTTGATCTGATAGAGCAGGTTCCAGCGGCCGGGTTCCATGGCCAACCGGTTCAATTTGCCGCCAAGCGGCAGGCAGTCGCTCGGATTGGCGGCGCAGAATTTGACGAAGCCGATCGGCGGCAGCGCCTTGCCGTATTCGACGGCAAAATTCTTGTTTGGCCCGGTAAGCAGCGGACGGCTGGCGGTATCGAGGGCGAAGGCCGCACCCGATCCGATCATCCATCCCATGAGGGCCGCCCCCACAGCGGTCTTGAGTTTCATCTGACGCCCCGTAGCCTTCTCGTTATGGCCAGACGTTAACGCGGAGGCTTTGAGACGGGGTTCAGGCGGGCATCACAAGTCTATGAAAATACAAGGTAATCCAGTTACGGCCGATTAACCATGACAAGGCCCAAAAGGGGCTGGCGCAAGGGGTTGATTAAACATATGGCGCCTGTTAATGACCGCCCGCCTCGCGAATGGCATGCGGCCATGGCGGAATTGGTAGACGCACTAGCTTGAGGTGCTAGCGGGTAACACCGTGGAGGTTCGAGTCCTCTTGGCCGCACCAGGCTTCGCCCTGCGGGCTACGCCAGGCGCCGCCAGGTAAATACCGCAGGGCGAAGCCGGTCCGGCGAAGCCCGGCGCAACCCAGTGAAGCGGGGCGAAGACGGACGAAACAAGCCGATCTCATGCACTACGTTTACATTATCCGCAGTCTTGCCGACCCGGGCCAAATCTATATCGGGGCGACCTTGGACCTGAAACAACGCATTGCCGACCATAACGCGGGCAAGTCTTCACACACGTCCAAGTTCACGCCGTGGGAAATCGAGTGCTACTTCGCTTTTCCCGGTAAGCAGACGGTTTACGATTTCGAAAAGTATTTGAAATCCCATTCGGGACGCGCATTCGCCAGGAAAAGGTTGACCGGGTCTGGCGGCTGATCGTGCTACCGACCCCCGTCATAACCGCATCATCCATTTCCTGGAATGGTTATCGGTTGGTTGCCGGCTTGGCGGCGCGCCAGGCATCGATTAGGCTTTCCAGCATGCCGGCCAGCGAGATCAGGACAATGCCGGTCACCTCCCGCAATCCCATGGGATCGCCCGACCAGAGGGCGGCGGTGATCGAGCCGACGCTGATTTCCGTCATGAACAACAGGCCGACGAGGCCGGGCGACAGCTTCGGCGCGCCCCAGAGCGCGGCATAGACACCGGTCATCACCACCGCGATCAATGTCGGCACCAGCCACCACAGTTGTGCCGCGACCAGATGCAGCGAAGGCGGCGGCCCGGCTCCGAAGGCAAGGGCGGCAATTGTTACGGCAATCGCCGACCAGAAGAAATTCTGCGCGGTGAATTCCAAGGCATGGGTGCCGCGGTCGAAACGCAATAGCACCGAGGCCACCGCCCAACTGAACCCCGCGATAAGGGCGGCCCAATCGCCGGTATTTTCCGGCCAGGGCCAGCGCTCATCGATGCGGAAGATCACCAGAATACCGAGCATTGCCATGGCGATCGCGACATGGCGCACCGGCGTGATCCGCTCTTTGAGAAACAGCCGGGCGAGGATCGTGCTCCATATCGGTGTCAGATAGAACAACAGCATGGCGCGAATCACGTCGGTGTAGAGAATGGCGATGGAATAACCGACCAGCGGTACCGAGGTGGAAAGGCCGATCAGCACCAGCCACCAGCCGCCCTTGACGGTCTGCCGCCAGCGCAGCGCCAGGATCGGCAAAATCAGCAGGCCGGGAATGCAGTAGAATACCATTGAACCCCACAAGCCATGAACGCCGGCGCCGTCCAAGGCGCGCACCGGAATCCAGAACAGGCCCCAGACGAGGCCGGAATAGACGACTGCGATCTTGGCCAGGGTCTCGGATTTCATTTTGCTTTTGTCTTGTCGATGAAAATCGGGCTTAAGCTGGCGCGGACAATGGCACGGCGGCGGGCGGCCGCTCAATGGGAAGCGACATGATGCAGGCGCCTGAGGACATTGCAATCCGCGACGAACGCGGCGCGATCGCCGCCGATTTTCGGGGACATTTGGCGGCGGCGCTCGCGGCCGGCGATAGCAAGGCCGTGCGCGGCCTTACCCGCGACCTGCACGCAGCCGACCTGGCCGGCCTGATCGAAGCTCTCGAACAGCCGGAGCGGGTGCAGCTCATCGCCGCGTTGGGACGGGCTTTCGACGTCGAGGCGCTGGCCGAACTCGACGAGACGGTGCGCGATCGCCTGATGGAGGACCTGCCAAACGAGGTCATCGCCTCGGCCATCAAGAAACTCGATACCGACGATGCGCTCTATCTGATCGAGGATATGGAAGAGACCGAGCGGGCCGATATTCTCGCCAAGGTGCCGCGCCAGGATCGGGTGGCACTCTCGCGCGCCCTCGATTATCCCGAATACACGGCCGGCCGGCTGATGCAAACGGAGTTCGTGGCGGTACCCGCCTTCTGGACCGCCGGCAAGACCATCGACTACATGCGCGGCGAAAAGAGCCTGCCGGAGCAATTCGTCGAAATCTACGTCGTCGATCCCGCCTTCCATCTCATCGGCAGCGTGCCGCTTTCCCGGCTCCTGCGCAATCCGCGCGACCGCAAGATCGGCGCCATCATGGATGCCGAGCAGACGGTATTCAAGGTCACCGACGAGCAGGACGAGATCGCCGACAAGTTCGGGCGCTACAATCTGGTGTCGGCGGCGGTGACCGATGAAGCCGGGCGGCTGACCGGCATGCTGACAGTCGACGACATCGTCGACGTCATCAAGGAGGAGGCCGATGAGGACTTGCTGCATCTCGGCGGCGTCGGCGAAGAATCGATTTCCGGCAGCGTCTGGCAGGCGACGCGTTCGCGTTTCGCCTGGCTTTTCGTCAATCTGGCGACGGCGGTGCTCGCTTCCTGGGTGATCTCCTGGTTCGACGCCACGCTGCAACAGATGGTGGCGCTCGCCATCCTCATGCCGATCGTGGCGTCGATGGGCGGCAATGCCGGGACGCAAACATTAACGGTGGCTGTCCGGGCCTTGGCGACGCGCGACCTGGGACCGCTGAACGCGGTACGGGTCACCTTGCGCGAGGGGGCGGTGGGACTCATCAATGGCATCCTGTTCGCCGCCATCACCGGCGTCTTTGCCTGGTGGTGGTTCGGCTCGGACGGGCTGGGACTGGTGATTGCTGCCGCCATGGTCATCAATCTCATCGCCGCGGCGCTCGCCGGCATTCTGGTGCCGCTCGCCCTCGACCGTCTCGACGTCGATCCGGCGATCGCCTCGGGCGTATTTGTCACCACGGTCACCGATGTCGTGGGCTTCTTCGCCTTCCTCAGCCTCGCGGCGGTGTGGTTGCTGTGAGGGCGTCAGGGGCCGGCGTCGAACTGACCGATGCCGTCGATCGCCTCCCGCACGAATTCGCGGATCTCCGCCTGTTCGGCCGGAGAAGCATCCTTGAAGACGAAGATGCTGGGCTTGGCCCGGCGGTCCTTTTCCTCGGGAAAGACGTCATGCCAGGATGTATTCCACGTGCTTTGGGCAAATGTTTCGTTCGATTTGGCGAAGTGTGCGTGGGCGCGCCGTAGCCGCATGTCGTCGATGCCGTCGAACTTTGTTGCGTTCCAGCCGCGCCGGCCGGCGGCGGCAACCAATGGCGGCGTCAGGCCGCTGAGAATCGCCTGACCGGGCATCGGCCGACGATCGGCCAGCTGGCGCCGGATTTGCCGAAACGCGAAGATCGTCTTGGCTCCGGGCGTCACATTTTCAAAGTCGCGCGAATGGGTGAAGCCAAGATCGTTGGCGGGCACTCCGAGGGTGGCGAGAAAATCCTCGACGAGGCCGGCCGCGATGATTTGCCGGCTGTAGGGCCGGACCGTAAGGCGGAAGCGCGGATCGGCGCGCAGCGCCGCGAAGAGGCGCGGATAGCGGTTCTTCGGAGCCGCAAGTTGGTCCTTGAAATACTCGTGAAACGGCCCAACGGCGAGCAAGTTCTTAACATGCTGGGTGTACATGGCATTGATCGCCGCGGCTTGCGGGCGGACATAGGCGATGACGTGCGGGGCATAGCCGAGGGCGGTGCACAGGCGGCCGAGTTTTTCGACAAATGGCGCATTGCCGAATCGGGTCGAAAATTGCTCGGCGGAAATCAGCACGTGCCGCGGATTGGCGGCTTGCGCCAGCTCGACCCGCAAGCGTTCGAACGCATCGTCCGGTTCCGGCTGATCGATGCGGGCCGTGGCGCCGACAAGCGCGGTGTGATTGTGGCTCTGCACTTCGGTGCCCGCCACCGGAAGATAGACGCCGAGTTCGCGCAGCCTGTCCCGGTTGCCGGTCAGAAAGATCTGGATCGCGGTGGAGCCGGTCTTGTGCATTCCGGCATGTATGAAAATGGTGCGGTCCATCGGCTCCCCGCCTGCGATCTCCGCGGCATGAATGGCGGATCGAGGGCGATTGAGCAAGTGGCTCGGGGTGCGGTGCGGCGCAGCCCGGCTCTAAATGCGCCAGAGCCAGCGCGGCGTCCGCGCGGCATAATCGCGCCAAGCGGCGCCGAAACTCGCTTCGAGATGGGCCTCCTCGCGCTCAATCGCCAGTTTCTGCACGGCGAAGGCCGCCGCTATTGCGGCCAGGACAAGCCATGCCACACCGAAAAGCAATCCGGCACCGAAAATCGCCAGTGTATTTCCGAGGTAGATAGGATTGCGCGACTTGGCGAAGGGGCCTTCGGTAATCAGGCTTGAGGCGGTGCGATTGGGCAAGATGCTGGTGCGGTGCTTGCGGAATAGGTGGAAAGCCGCGACGTCGAGCGCCAGGCCGGCGCATATCGGCAAGAGACCGATGGCGGCCAGAACGAATCTCGCCGCGCCGCCGGGCCAGGGGAGAGCGGCCTGCCAATGCAAGATCAGGGCGAGGACAACGGCTGCCAGGAAGAGAATGGGCGGCCAGGGGATACGGTTGGGAGCGCTGACCATGGGCCACACATAGAGCTTCCCAGCAATTTGTCAAGGAAAAAATCTATGCGATAGGAATATAGTATTGTACTACTTTGCTTGCGCTGGCGGGGATTTGCGCTTAGAAGGCGCCGTTTCCACATCCATCGACCAAGGAGTGCACGAGCCCCATGGCGCGCGTCACCGTAGAAGACTGCATCGACAAACTGCCCAACCGCTTCGAACTCGTGCTCCTGTCGGCGCATCGGGCCCGCATGGTCTCGCAAGGGGCGCCCATCACCGTCGAACGCGACAACGACAAGAATCCGGTTGTGGCGCTGCGCGAAATCGCCGAGGAAACCATCGTGCCCGCCGATCTGCGCGAAGAATATATCCACGCCATGCAGAAGCATGTCGAGGTGGACGAGCCGGAGGCGACCGAAGTGCCGCTGATCCAGCAGTCGGGCGACATGGCCATCGTCGCCGACGAGCCGGCGTCCGCGGACCAGCCGGAAATGGAGCAGATGACCGAGGAAGAGCTGCTGCGCGGCCTCGAAGGCATGCCGCCCGCGGAAAGCCCGGGAAGTCAGCGCAACGGCTATTGAGCGGCTGGCCGCTTAACGAATTTCGGGCCGGACCTCTCGCGTCCGGTCTTTTTTGTCGTAGACTGCCTCCATGATACGGCAATACGAGTTGGTCGAGCGGGTCGTGAAATACGATCCCGACGCGGATGAGGATCTGCTCAACCGCGCCTATGTGTATGCCATGAAGGCGCATGGTCACCAGAAACGCGCCTCGGGCGAGGCTTTTTTCAATCATCCATTGGAAGTCGCCGCCATCCTCACCGAGATGAAGCTCGACGACGCCACCATCGCCGCGGCCCTGCTGCACGACACGGTCGAGGATACCGAAACGACGCACCAGCAGATCGAGGAAAAATTCGGCAAGGAAATCGCCTCCCTGGTCGATGGCCTCACCAAGATTGCCAAGCTCGACCTGGTCACCAAGGAAGCAACCCAGGCCGAGAACCTGCGCAAGCTGCTGCTGGCCATGTCGCGCGATGTGCGCGTGCTGCTGGTCAAGCTCGCCGACCGGCTGCACAACATGCGTACCCTCGATCACGTCAAACCCGACAAGCGGGTGCGCATCGCCCAGGAGACCATGGACATTTATGCGCCGCTGGCCGGCCGCATGGGCATGCAAGCGGTGCGCGACGAGCTCGAGGACATCGCCTTCAAGGTGCTCAATCCCGATGCCGACCGGATCATTTCCGAGAGGCTTGAAAAACTGCACGCGGAAAGCGGCGACGTGCTGCGCGAGATCGAAAAGGCGCTGGCCGCCAAGCTTTCGGAGAACGGCATTACCGCGGAAGTCTATGGCCGCGAAAAGCGGCCGTACTCGATCTGGCGCAAGATGGAGCACAAGCATCTGTCGCTCGGCCAGCTCTCCGACATCTTCGGCTTCCGGGTACTGGTGGGAACCGCCGACCAATGCTACCGGGCCATCGGCGTCATTCACCGCACCTGGCGCGCCGTTCCCGGCCGTTTCAAGGACTACATCTCGACGCCCAAGCAGAACGATTACCGCTCCCTGCATACAACGGTGATCGGCCCCCACCACATGCGGGTCGAAATGCAGATCCGCACCCGGTTGATGCACGAGATCGCCGAGCGCGGCGTTGCCGCCCATGCGCTCTACAAGGATGCGCCCGACGCCCGCGAGGCGCTCGACGGGTTCCGCGCGCCGGCCGCCGAATCGAATGCCTACCGGTGGCTGCGCCATCTCGTCGAAATGCTGCAAGAGGGAGAAAGCCCCAAGGAATTCCTCGAGCACACCAAGCTCGAGCTGTTTCACGACCAGGTGTTCTGCTTCACACCCAAGGGCCAGCTTATCGCCCTGCCGAAGGGAGCAACGCCCATCGACTTCGCCTATGCGGTGCACACCTCGATCGGCGACAGCTGCGTGGGCTGCAAGATCAATGGCAGTCACGCGCCGCTGGTCACCGAACTGCAGAACGGCGACGAGGTCGATATCATCCGTTCGGATGCGCAGGTGCCTCCGGCCGCCTGGGAGGGCCTGGCGGTGACCGGCAAGGCGCGCGCCGCCATCCGCCGGGCGACGCGCAGCGCCGTGCGCAAGCAATATGCCGGGCTTGGCCGCGAGATCGTCGAAAAAATGCTGGCCAAACACGAGCGCAAATTTGTCGAAAAGGAAGTCGCCGCCGCCATGCCGCGGCTCGGCCACAAGGATCTGGACGATGCCCTGGCCGCCGTCGGGCGCGGTGAACTCTCCGGTCACGACGTGCTCAAGGCCATGGGGATCAGCGTCGAGGAAAGCCGGCTGCGCGAAAGCCGCCGCAAGCCGCTGCGGCTGGAGCCGGCGCGCGGCGGTGCGGCGTCGATACCGGTGCGCGGCGCCAACCGGACGGCGGCGCTCAGGATCGCGCCGGAAACCGGCGCGGTGCCGGGTGAGCGCATCGTCGGCATCATTACGCCCGGCCAGGGCATCGTCATCTATCCGATCTTCGCCAAGGCACTCGAACAGTTCGACAGCGAGCCGGAACGCTGGGTCGATCTCACCTGGGATCAGACGGCGCCCGAGCAACGCTTCCCGGCGCGCCTCAAAGTGACCATTCTCAACGAGGTGGGCGCGCTCACCCAGGTTACCCAGACGATCAGCGATCACGGCGGCAATATCGATGAACTGCAGATGGTGGCGAGAGCGGGGGCGCGCGACTTTTTCGACCTCGACATCAACGTCGAAGTGCACGATCTCAAACATCTGAACGACATCATGATGGGCTTGCGGACACGCAGCGCGGTGAGCGCGGTGTCGCGGGTCACGGGGTAGGGGATGCCGACACACCGGGACGTACTCGATGAATTCCGCGCCGCGGGCGCGCTTCTGGATGGTCACTTCATCCTTTCATCGGGGCTGCACAGCGCCCGCTATCTGCAATGCGCCCGGGTGCTGATGGACCCGAAACGGGCGGAGCGCTTATGCGCCGCGCTGGCCGAATCCGTCCGCCGGCGGATCGGTACGGCAATCGATCTCGTCGCCTCGCCGGCAATGGGCGGCGTGGTGGTGGGTTATGAAATGGGCCGTCAGCTCGGCGTGCCGGCGATCTTCTTCGAGCGCGTGGACGGCAAGCTTGTGCTGCGGCG
>JANMQL010000246.1:0-4070 GCA_031370475.1 Hyphomicrobiales bacterium
CTTGACTCTTGGCGTCCGGGCGCAAGAACGGCAGGCGCCCGTCTTTGCGCAATTGGGCCTGGCGCTCGACCAGGCGATGCGCATAGTAAATCGGCGCTGGCATTAGATCGGGCGTTTCGTCGCAGGCATAGCCGAACATGATGCCCTGGTCGCCAGCACCTTCGTCTTTCTTTTCACCGGCATCAACACCCATGGCGATATCGGCGGATTGGCCGTGCAGCAGGATTTCGACCTTGGCGGTCTGCCAGTGGAAGCCCGCCTGCTCGTAGCCGATATCGCGGATCGCCTGGCGCGCCGCCGCCTCGATCTTCTCGTGGCTGACCGAGGCAGGACCCCTGGTTTCGCCGGCGATCAGCACCCGGTTGGTGGTGGCCAGCGTCTCGCAGGCCACCCGCACCTTGGAGGGGTCCATGCCCTGGGTGATCGCCTCGCGGTAGAAGAGATCGACCACTTCGTCGGAAATCCGGTCGCAGACCTTGTCGGGATGGCCTTCCGACACGGATTCGCTGGTGAACAGGTAATTCTTGCGCGGCATGGGTGGACGGCTCTCCCCGGGAAAATTCGACGCGCGTATTTGGCAGCGTTGCAACGCCGGGTCAAGCGCGGCCGGATCGGTCCGTCAATCCTTCGAATCGGCGATCAGCCGGGCCAGCGAGGCAATCAGTTTGCGCTTGGTCGAGCTGTCGGCGTCGCGGAAGGCCTTGGCCAGGCTGACGCCGTCGGCGTTCATCAGCGCCGTCATCACCGTGTCTTCTTCGCGCGGCTCGCCGAAACCGCCCTTGTCGTCGCCGGGAAGGTCCTCGAAGAAGAACTGCACCGGCACGCCCAGAGTCTTGGCCGCATAAAACATGCGGCTGGCGCTGATGCGGTTTGTTCCTTTTTCGTATTTCTGCACTTGCTGGAATGTGATGCCCAGCAACTCGCCCAGCTTTTCCTGGCTCATGCCGATGAGTTGCCGCCGCATGCGGATGCGGTTGCCCACATGCACATCGACGAAATTAGGTTCCCGTCTTGCCATCTTTTCCCCAGACCCATTGCCCCCGGGCTGATTTGCGCAAGCACGCTGCAACCAGAACTTCGTGTCGGTTGGACGCGCTCACGAAGTCGTGACCATTAATCCACCTGCCTGCGTTGCGCAAACAAAATGCAAAAATTTTGCCGGATTCACGCGCATTTTTTGGAAAAACTGACGTGCCGTACCTTAAGGTCATTTTTTATATCCGTTCAAGAATGCCGCAAGCATGGCCGCTACAACCAGTAGAAGCAGCGCCATGTCGCCGACGCGGAAATAGAGAGTCGACTTGGTGTCGAATGGCAGCGCCGAATCGATAATGCCGTCACTCATTAGCGGCAGGCTTGCGTGAAGCCTGCCGTAGGAATCGATGACGGCGGAAATGCCGGTATTGGCGGCGCGCACCATCGGTAGCCCCTGTTCGATGGCCCGCATGCGAGCCTGGGCGAGATGCTGATAGGGACCGGTAGAATTGCCGAACCAGCCATCATTGGTGACATTGAGAAGCCATTGCGGCCGCCTGCCGCCCTCGATGAGACCATTGGGGAAAATCGCTTCATAGCAGACCGATATGCCAGCATCCGGCGCATTCGGAATGCCGAGCGTCACGGGCCCCGGCCCGGAGGCAAAGCTTCCCGGCACCGTCACCACCTTGCGAAAACCGATGGGCTCAAGCAGCCATTCGAAGGGCAGGAATTCGCCGCCCGGCACCAGCCGCCACTTGTCGTAATGGCCAACCACATTGGCGGCGCCATCGAAGACCAGCACGCTGTTATAGACGGCGGGATATCCTTCCGCGTCCTTGCGAGCCGCATCGCGCCGGATGGCGCCCATGATCAGCACCGTTTTGCCATTCAGCACGCGCCGCAATTCGCTGCGCGCAACCTCACTTTCGTCAATGAGAAACGGCACCGCCGATTCCGGCCAGACCACATGGGTGATATCGGCGATGCCGTTTGGATAGGTTGCCGAGGGTTGAATGGTGAGAGCCACCATCTTGTCGAAGATGGCCCGGGCATTGTCCTCCCGCCACTTGTCGTCCTGAGCGATATTGGGCTGAACGATACGCAATCGCACCCCGGCCACATCGCCTTCCGTTGCGTGGGCCAAGCGGACATATCCCCATGCCCAGCCAAGCGGCATGAGCAGCGCCAGAAAGACCGCAATTGCGGTTTCGCGCCGGTTCCTGTCCCGCTGCAGAAAGACCAGCGGCAAGCCAGCCCACAGGATAATCACAAGCGTGAGGCCGGTCATGCCGATAAGCGAGGCGGTCTGCGCCAGCGCCCCCATGCCGATGGCGGCCAGCCCTGGCGCATCCCAGGGGAATCCCGTGAACAGCCGCCCGCGCAGGAATTCCGCACCCGCCAGAGAAGCCGCAAATCCGAGGGCCAGCGACAATCCGCGCCACCGCGTGAGCTTCACCGCCGCCGCCGCCAGCGCCCAATAGACCGCCATGCTGCCCGTCAGCGCCCCCACCGCGAAGGGCATCATCCACAGATAGGTGCTTGCGTCGACCAGAAAGGCAAAGCCGATCCAGTGAAAGGCCACGATAAAATAGCCAAAGCCGAAGCTCCAGCCCACCGCCAGCGCCGCCCGCCAGCCGCGCGCCGGGATTCCCTCCAGGAGCAGCAGCATGACCGGAACGGTGACGGCCAGCACCGGCCACAAATCGAAGGGCGGCATGGAAAAGGCGGCCAGCACACCGGCCGCCAGGGCCGCGACGAAGCGCTGCCAGCCGGCCAGTCTGCGGATATGATCGGCCAGTCGAATCATCGCGGCACTATAGGTGCTATAATTATTCTCTGGTAGAAAGCCGTCCGTTAGGGAGCATCGCCATGAACGAGGCCGTCCGCAATCTAAAGCCCGCCGGGGACATGATACTCGTCGAACGCCTGCCCTTCGCCACCGATAACGGCATCGCCGCCCGGGCCCGCATCGGCCTCATGGTGCTGGCCACCGACTATACCATCGAGCACGAGTGGCGCCGCATCTTCACACCCCTCGATGGCGTCGCCCTGTACCAGAGCCGCATCCTCAACGACAACCGGATCACACCCGAGACCCTGCGCGCCATGGAGCCGCGCATTGCCGCGGCCACCGATGTCATTCTCCCCGGCGCCAGCCTCGATGTCGTCGCCTATGGTTGCACCTCGGCGTCGATGGCGATCGGCGAGGAGAAAGTCTTCGAGAAGATCCGGTCGGTGCGGCCCGAAGTCAAATGCACCACGCCGATTACCGCCGCCTTCGCCGCCTTTCGCGCTTTGGGCGCCAAGCGCATCGGCGTACTCACCCCCTACCGCGCCGACGTCAACCGCATCGTCGCCGATTATATCCGGGCTCGCGGCTTCGAGGTGCCGGTGTTCGGTTCCTTCAACGAGGAGAACGATGCAGTCGTTGCCCGCATTACGCCGCAAGCGGTGAAGGATGGCGTTCTGGCGATCAAGGACAAGGCGAAGATCGACGCGGTCTTCGTGTCCTGCACCTCGGTGCGCCTCGCCGAAGCGGCGCGCGGCATCGAGGCTGAAATCGGCATTCCCATCACCTCCTCAAATCATGCCATGGCCTGGCATGCGCTCCGCCTCGCCGGTGTCGATGACAAGCTGCCGCAATGGGGCTCGCTGTTTGCACGCTAAATCATGACCGGAATTCCCGACGATTGGTACGAAGTACGGAGCCTCGGCGGCGGACTGACACTGATCCGCGAGCGTTATGTGGCGAAATGGCTGCGTTGCAACATCTGGCATCTGCGCGGCCGCGACCGCGACATCCTGATCGACAGCGGCATGGGGATGCGATCGCTCAAACGCGAAGTTTCCCGTCTCACCGAGCGCAACCTCACCGCCATTTCCAGCCACTGCCACTTCGATCATATCGGCTGCGCCCATGAATTCGCCGATCGGCTGGGTCACAAGAGCGAGGCCCACATCCATGCCGAACCTTCCCTCGCCGCCACCGCCGCCACCGGCTGGATCATGGCCGAGACTTTTCTCGCCAAGCCCTACGAGGGCTTCGACCATACCCAGTACCGCCTGACGCCGGCACCGCTCACCGGCTATCT
>JANMQL010000280.1:0-13698 GCA_031370475.1 Hyphomicrobiales bacterium
TGCGCCTATTGCGGCGTCGGCTGCTCGTTCAAGGCCGAGATGAAGGGCGATGAAGTGGTTCGCATGATGCCTTACAAGCACGGCGGCGCCAACGAGGGCCATTCCTGCGTCAAGGGCCGGTTCGCCTGGGGCTATGCCACCCACCAGGACCGGGTTCTCAAGCCGATGATCCGTGAGCGGATCACCGATCCGTGGAAGGAAGTCGCCTGGGATGAGGCCGTTTCCTTCACCGCGAAGCGCTTCAAGGAGATTCAGGCCAAGCACGGTCGCGGCTCGATCGGCGGCATCACCTCCTCGCGCTGCACCAACGAGGAAGTCTATGTGATCCAGAAAATGGTGCGCACCGCCTTCCACAACAACAATGTCGATACCTGCGCCCGCGTCTGCCATTCGCCCACCGGCTACGGCCTCAAGCAGACCTTCGGCACCTCGGCCGGCACCCAGGATTTCAAGTCGGTGGACGAGGCCGGCGTCATCGTCATCATCGGCGCCAACCCGACCGACGGGCATCCGGTCTTCGCCTCGCGCATGAAGCGGCGGCTGCGCCAGGGCGCCAAGCTCATCGTCGTCGATCCGCGCCGCACCGACATCGTGCGCTCGCCCCATGTCGAGGCGGACTATCACCTGCCGCTCATGCCCGGCACCAATGTGGCGGTGGTCAACGCCTTCAGCCATGTGATCGTGACCGAGGGCCTCGAGAACCGTCAATTCATCGAGGAGCGCTGCGACCCCGTAGAATTCGCGCGCTGGGAAGCCTTCATCCGCGATCCGCAGAATTCGCCCGAGGCGCTGGAGAGTGTCACCGGCGTTGCGGCCGCCGATGTCCGCGCCGCCGCGCGCCTCTATGCCACCGGCGGCAACGGCGCCATCTATTACGGCCTCGGCGTCACCGAACACAGCCAGGGCTCGACCATGGTCATGGCGATGGCCAATCTCGCCATGCTGACCAGCAATGTCGGGAGGAACGGGGTGGGCGTCAATCCGCTCCGTGGACAGAACAATGTCCAGGGCGCCTGCGACATGGGCTCCTTCCCGCACGAATTCTCCGGCTATCGCCACGTCTCCGACAACACGGTGCGCGAAATGTTCGAGAAAGTGTGGAACGCGGCTCTCGACGCCGAGCCGGGCTTGCGCATTCCCAACATGCTCAACGCCGCCGTCGAAGGCACTTTCAAGGGCATCTTCATCCAGGGCGAAGACATCGCCCAGTCGGACCCCAACACCAAGCATGTGACGGCGGGCCTCGAGAACATGGAGTGCGTGGTGGTGCAGGACCTGTTCCTCAACGAGACCGCCGCCTTCGCCCATGTGTTCCTGCCCGGCACCTCGTTCCTCGAGAAGGACGGCACCTTCACCAATGCCGAGCGCCGCATCAACCGGGTGCGCCAGGTCAAGGCGCCGATGCAAGGCAAGCAGGAGTGGCAAACTGTGTGCGAACTCGCCACCGCCATGGACTATCCGATGAGCTACAATTCGGCCGCCGAGATCATGGACGAGATCGCGGCGGTGACGCCGACCTTCGCCGGCGTCTCTTTCGACAAGCTCGACCGGCTGGGCTCGGTGCAATGGCCGTGCAACGACAAGGCGCCGGAGGGCACGCCGCTCATGCATGTGGGCGGCTTCGTGCGTGGGCTCGGCCGCTTCATGATCACCGAATTCGTGCCGACGCCGGAGCGCGCCAACCGCGAGTTCCCGCTCATTCTCACCACCGGGCGCATCCTGTCGCATTACAATGTCGGATCGCAGACGCGGCGCACCGCCAATGTCGTCTGGCACAAGGAGGACGTTCTCGAAATCCATCCGCACGACGCCGAGCTGCGCGGCATCCACGACGGCCAGACGGTGTCGCTCGCCAGCCGGGTGGGCGCCACGACGCTCCGTGCACGGATCGCCGGCCGCATGCCGCAGGGCGTCGTCTACACCACCTTCCATCATCCGGTGACCGGCGCCAACGTCATCACCACGGAATATTCCGACTGGGCCACCAATTGCCCGGAATACAAGGTGACGGCGGTGCAGGTCACGCTCTCGAACCAACAGTCGGATTGGCAGAAGGAGTGGGAAGAGCGCGAGGAAGAAAATAAGCGCATCGCGCCCCTCGTGGCGGCCGAGTGAAAACGGCTGATCCCGTCATCCCGGCGAAAGCCGGGACCCACTCGGCACGCGCCACCGGCGGTTTGCCGCTGGTTGGGGCTCTGGGGGTCCCGGCTTTCGCCGGGATGACGGATGTGGAGAAGACTTCGCGGCCGGTGACGGGCACGTTGCACGGTCTGGCGGGGCCTTCGCGCGTCACCTGGCAGGTGCCGGAGGAAGTGCCCATCGCCATTCTGTTCAACTCGGAAAACTACGCCGTGATGATGGCGACTCCGGCCGACCTCGACGATTTCGCCGTGGGTTTCGCGCTCGCCGAAGGCATCGTCGCCGCGGCGAAGGACGTCCGCGCCATCCTGAAGCTTCCCGCCGAGCAGGGCCTGGCGCTTGACCTTTCCGTCGACGAGGCGAAGCTCAATCGCGCCCGCATGGCCAAGCGCAGCCTGGAAGGCCGCGTCGGCTGCGGACTGTGCGGCATCGAGGACATCAAGGACGCCATCCGCATGCCGGGGCGCTCCGTTCCCAGTGTGCGGCTGGCGCCGGACGCGGTGGCCCGCGCCTATCTGGCGCTGCCGGCCCACCAGCCGATGAACGCCGTCAATCGCACCGTCCATGCCGCCGCCTGGTGTTCCGTGGACGGAGCAATCCTCCTGTCGCGCGAGGATGTCGGCCGCCACAATGCGCTGGACAAGCTGATCGGCGCCCTGGCCCGGGCCGGCACGAATCTCTCGGATGGTTTCGTGCTGATGTCGAGCCGCTGCAGCTTCGAGCTGGTGCAGAAATGCGCCATCGCCGGCATCGGCGCGCTTGCCACCGTTTCGGCGCCCACGGCACTCGCCCTGTCGCTTGCCAAGCAGGCGCAACTCAAGCTCGCCGCCCTGGCCCACAGCGGCGTCATGATATTCGACGAGGAATAAGTATGGAAACCCGCGACACCGTCCGCATGGCCAACCAGATCGCTTCCTTCTTCAAGGGCTACGGCCACGACGAGGCCGTGAAGGAGACGGCCTACCACATCAATTCATTCTGGGAACCGCGCATGCGCAAGCTGCTCTTCGCCATACTCGACAAGGGCGGCGAAGGCCTCGATCCGCTGGTCAAGGACGCGGCGGCGAAGATCAAGCGGCCGGCGCCGGAAGCCGCCTGATTACTGGGCGCCTTCCATCTGCTGCATCAGATCGCGCATCTGTTCGGCCATCTTGAGGGCCTGCTCGACCTGGGCCACGGCGAACTGGTCGCCCGACTTGCGGAATTCACCGAGCGCCAGATTGAAGGCCTCGATGCTCTTGTCGAAATCGCCCTCGCCCTTGCGCCGCGTGGCCAGCAGAATATGGGCGACGCCAATGTTCTTCTGGGTCTGGGCCCAGGTCGCGGGATTTTTGTCGCGGGAAAATTCTTCGAGCACGTCGTGGTAGGCGGCAAGGGCCTCCTCCAGCGATTTGGTTCCCGTCTCCAGCATGCCGATCGATTGCAGGGTCACGCCGAGATTGCTGGTGACCATGGCCCAATCGTTGGGAAAGCGGTCGCGCGGATATTCCTGGCGCGCCGCCGCCAGCGCCGCTGCCGCCTCGGCGAGAATGGCGGCATCGTTTTTCATGCTGCCCAGCCGCGACAGGGCGCCGCCGAGATTGGTCTGGCTCTCGGCCCAGTCGAGCGGCACGCGCTCGCGCTTGCGCTCCTCCAGAGCCGCCCGAAAGGTGAGGACGGCCTCTTCCAGGAGCTTCGTGTCGGTTTTCCGTTCGCCCAGCGTTTGCAGCGCCGTGCCGAGATTGTTGGTATAAGTGGCCCACTGCGGCGGCACGCGTTCCCGCGTCGCTTCCTCGAGTGCGGCGCGAAAGGCGGCGATCGCCGCTTCGATCGAATTCGTGCCGGTTTCCCGCTCGCCGAGACTCAATAAGGCGTTACCAAGATTGCTCTGGCTCGCCGCCCAATCCATCGGCAAGCGCTCGCGGGTGAATTCGCCGAGCGCGTCATTATAGGCGGCAATCGCCTTCTGCAACGACACGTCGCCGCTTTCGCGGCTGCCAAGCAGGCGCAGGGTGCCGCCGAGATTGTTCTTGAGCCGCGCCCAGGTCAGGGGCTGGGATTCGCGGGCGACTACCGTCAGTGCATCTTCATAGGCCCGGACCGCCATATGCAGATCGGCGGTGCCGCTCTTGCGCTTGCCGATCTCGGTCAGCACATTGCCGATGTTGTTCTGGGTCTCGGCCCAGGCCACGGGTGCGGCCTCGCGGGTTCTGACTTCGAGTGCCTTGCGGAAAACGCCGCGCGCCTCCTGCAGGCGGGCGGTGCCCGGTTCGCGCTCGCCGATCGCCAGCAGCGCCGCACCGAGATTGTTCTCGGCCTGGGCCCAGTCGAGGGTGGCGCTCTCGCGAGTCAATTCCGATAGCGCCGCGCGATAGGCGGCGACGGCCTTTTCCAGAATGACGGGATCGGCGTCGGCGGCACTCAGGATCAGCAGCGTGTTGGCCAGATTGTTCGTCGTCTTGGCCCATTGCACCGGCTGCTCGGCGCGCGGCGCCAGCGACAGTGCCGACTCATAGGCGGCAATCGCCCGGGTGAGAGAAGCCTTGTCACCCTTCTGCTCGCCGTGGGTTTGCAGGGCGTCGGCCTCATAGGTCTTGTATTTGGCGGCGAGTGCCCGGTCGGCATCCTTCACCCAGTCGAAGGCCGAGGCATAATCGCGCGCCGCGGCCAGATGATCGAAATCGAGTTCCGCCGTCTCCGCGCTCTTGACCAGCAGCGCGGCATTGGCGGTGCGCTTGGCTTTCACCTGGGCCTCGACATCCTCAATGGTGGCGCGGCTCGCCTCGACTTTCTTTTTTGCTTCATCGAGAAAGCCGCGCGCCGTCTTCAGCGCCCCTTCGGCCACGGCCCTATCGGCGGCGGCGGCAAGGCGGGCAATCTCCGGATCGTCGGAGGCCAGCGCCTGGCGCTCGGCCATGATCGATTTCAGCTTGTCGGCCTGGGCTTTCAGAGCCTTGTCGAGACTTTCCGGATCCTTCGGCAAATCCTCCTCGCCCATGGCGCGCAGCACGCCATAGAGCGTGTCGAGGGGAACGCCGTCGGCTTTGGCGATGGTCTCGACGCGCTTGCGGTCGCCATCGGGCAGGCCGGAGATGGTGAGCAGCAGCTTGCGGCGCTCGCCGGTGATGAGCCCGTCCTCGCCCTTGGCTTCCTCGACCGGCGCCCCGAAGAAGAGTTGCTTGCGCAGGCTTTCATTGACCCAGGGCCGCTGCTGGGTCTTGGTCTTGAGATAGACTTCCTCGGTCACCATGCGCATGACCAAGCCGAATTCCTCGCCCTGCAAGGCCGACAGATGTCTTAGGATCGCGGCCGTGTAGGGACTGTTCGCCCCCTTGTCGCCGTCAAGGGCGGGCTGTCCCGGTTCGGCGGCAAAGCCGATGACGACGCCGAGACTCTCGTTCGCCTCGCCGGCCACCTGGGCGAAGCCGCGCGGCACGCCGAGCCCGCCCGTGCTCATCGGTAGTGCTGCCCCGTCTTTCTTGGCAATCGCACCGGGCGGAAACGGATTGGAACGGCAGGCATCGATGAACAGGATGGTCACCGGCACCGTGGCCTTGAGGCTGTCGAGGACGCCCGACAGGGGCACCAGGCGCTCGCCCACGTCGTCGAGCGATTCGAGATCGGCATCGATGGGCACCAGCCAGTTTTCGCCGCCCGCCTCGATGCCGTGACCGGAGTAATAAACGACCGCCACATCGGCGCCCTCGGCGTCCTCGGCGAAGCGCTCGAGATCGCGGGTCAGCTTCTTGGCATCGCGGTCGGTGACGCCGGTTACCTCGAAGCCCAGATCCTCGAGCAGTTTCTCGATGGCGCGGGCGTCGTTCTCGGGATTGGCAAGGGGCGTGATGTGCTGGTATTTCGACTGGCCGATGACCAGGGCCACACCCTTCAGCACCTTTTCCTGGGCCTCGGCCGGGCACAGGAGGGCAAGCAGCAAAAGAGCGGCGGCGAGGGCGGATTTCATCCTGGCATCCGGCGGCGGGCTTTCGGCAGTCTCCAGATGTGATCGACGAGATCGTCAACAGTAAGGCCGTCCTCGGAATAGGCCTCCTCGGCCACCGAGATGCCGGCCTCGCGCACGGTCTCGGCGCGGCCGGAGACCAGCGGATGCCACCAGGCCAAGGGCTTGCCCTCGTCGAGCAGGCGGTAGGCGCAGGTCCGGGGCAGCCAGCCGAGCGAGCCGACGTTTTCCGGTGTCAGGGTGACGCAGTCCGGCACCCGCGCGGCGCGGTTGGCGTAGTCGGTACAGCGGCAGGTGCCGAGATCGAGCAGCTTGCAAGCCGCCCGCGTATAGAGAAACTTGCCGGTATCCTCGTCCTCGAGCTTGTTGAGGCAGCAACGGCCACAGCCGTCGCACAGGGATTCCCACTCCTGGCGGGTCATCTCGGCAAGTGTCTTGGTCGTCCAGAATGGGGGATTGCCCGGCATCGCCCGGCCAAGAAAGGGGAGTGCCGCGGCAAAGTCAACGGCCCCGCCACCGCCGTTAACCGGGCGCAAGCCTGCATCTGGCCAAGGCCGCGCAATTCACTATAATTCGATTCACATGCAAGACATGACCGGTCGGCAAGATCCGGCGCGTTTTCGTCACATTCTATTCCTAAATGGCTTTGCAAACGTTGCCCGGTGAGACTCGTGCCGAAACTGCCAACCCGCAATCCGCTCTACCGCTTCTTCTGGCGGTTCGATTCGCTCGTCAGCTCGAGCCTGTTCGAGGCCTGGGATGGCTTGAAGCGGGCCGGTTCGGCCTATTCCTCCTTCCTGCACCGCTTCCGCATCAGCGGCCTCAAACGGGTGGCGATCGATCTCATCGACGACGGCGCCACCTTCGGCACGGTCGTGGCCTTCGGCCTTCTCGCCTACGCGCTGCCGCCCTTCTCGGGCACCGGCGATGTGTGGAACAAGGGCCGCGAATATGCCGTGACCTTCACCGACGCCAACGGCGAGATCATCGGCCGCCGCGGCATCCGCCAGGACGATGCCATTCCGCTCGAAGACATTCCGCCGCATGTGATCAAGGCTGTCCTGGCCACCGAGGATGCCCGCTTCTTCGATCATTTCGGCGTCGATGTCATCGGTACCATGCGCGCCATCATCCAGAACGCGCGCGCCAATGACGTGAAGCAGGGCGGTTCCTCGCTCACCCAGCAGGTGGCCAAGAACCTGTTTCTGTCGCCGGAGCGCACCATCCGCCGCAAGGTGCACGAGGCCTTCCTGGCTCTGTGGATCGAAGCGCGGCTCAGCAAGGCGGAAATCCTCAAACTTTATCTCGACCGCTCCTATCTCGGCGGCGGCAATTACGGCGTCGAAGCGGCGGCCCAGTATTATTTCGGCAAGTCGATCCGCGACGTGAACCTGTCCGAGGCGGCGATGCTGGCGGGCCTGTTCAAGGCGCCGTCGAAATACGCCCCGCACGCCAATCCGGAAGCGGCAAGGGCGCGCGCCAACGTCGTGCTCTACCGCATGCTGGATACGGGCTTCATCACCCAGGGCGAACTCCTGCAGGCGCGGCGCGAGCCAGCCGCGTTTGTGCCGCAGAACAATCCCAACAGTCCCGACTGGTTCCTCGACTGGGCCTATCAGGATACGATCGCGCTGCTCGAGAAGCACAAGATCGACGGCGACTTCGTCATTGAGGTGAAAACCACCATCGACATGAAGCTGCAGACGGCGGCGCAACAGGTGATCAATGAGACCATCGATACCGAGGGCCCGCAGTATCACATAACCCAGGGGGCTTCCGTCACCATGGCGCCGGACGGAGCCATCAAGGCGATCGTCGGCGGCCGCGATTACGAGAACAGCCAGTTCAACCGGGCGACCGACGCCGAGCGGCAGTCGGGCTCGGCTTTCAAACCCTTTGTCTATCTGGCAGCGCTGCTCAACGGCTACAAACCCGACGATATCGTGGTCGATGGGCCGGTTTCGGTCGGTGGCTGGTCGCCGCGCAACTATTCCGGCGGTTACGCCGGCCGCACCACGCTGATGAACGCCCTGGCGCATTCCTATAATTCGGTGCCGGTGCGCCTGATGATCGACATCGGCAGGCCGTCGATCATCGACACGGCGCACAAGGTCGGCATCGCCGGCGAACTTGAAACTTGGCCGCCCATGGTGCTGGGTACCAGCGCCCTGACGCTACTCGATCTCACCACGGGCTATGCGACTTTCGCCGCGGGCGGCAAGCTGGCGCGACCCTACACGGTGCTTGAGATGCGGCGCGCCAATGGCGATGTGATCTACAGCCGCGGCGTGAACGGCGATGGCCCCGCTCCCCAGGTCGTGCCCGAGGAAAAGATCGTCGAACTTAATTCCATGCTCAAGGAGGTGGTGAAAAGCGGCACCGGCCGGCGCGCCGATCTCGGCTTCGCGCCGCAGGGCGGCAAGACCGGCACCAACCAGAGCTACCGCGATGCCTGGTACATCGGTTTCACCGCCCACAATGTCACCGGCGTTTGGGTCGGCAACGACGACTTCACGGAAATGAACAAGGTTACCGGCGGCCTGATACCGGCGCCGGCGTGGAAGAAGATCATGCTGGCGGCGGAAGCGGACCAGAAACCCGAAGGCCTGGCCGGCATTCCGCTCGACGACAGTTATGTGCGGGTGGCCGGAGCGGCCGAACCGGACCTCAAACCGGCCGCCGACGAGACCGCGTCCATAACCGTGGAAGGCGCGCTTCCCGATCCCGGCCAGGACGGCGTGACGCTGGTCCTCAACGACATGTTCGGCTTGTTCAACGACGGGACCGCGGCAAAGACATCCAAACGGCGCGTCGCTAGCCAGCAGTCCCTGGTTCTGCCGAAAGCCAATACCGGCAACGAAGAGACCAAGTCGTTCCTCGACGAAATCTTCGGTTCCCCGGATAGGGGCGACAAGCCGCGCAAGAAAAAGAAGAAGAAACCGTTGTTCGGCTTTTAGATCACATGATGCGAGAATTTTTCCGCGGCGTATTCTATCTGATTATCGGGGCGCTTGGCGGTTATCTCAGCGCCACCGCGGCGATCGGCAATTTCGGCGCTTCGCCCGCCGCTGCCGGCAGCCAGTGGCAGCATCGCGACGTCGCGCCGGCATCGGCGGCACATCCTTATGCGGTTGCCAATTATCTGCTGGCGGGCCGGTTTCCGCCGCCGTCCAGACAGATCGTGGAATTCACGACCGACCGCGACAAGGACGGCAATCCGATCGCCGGCAATTGCGTTTACACCGTCACCGGCGAGCCGCCGGAATCGCGCTGGTGGAGCATCGCCATCCCGCAATCCGCCGCAGGCGGAAATCCGGTTGTCACCTCCGAGGCCGCTGTCCTGGACGCCAACGGCTTGCTGACGGTGACAATCTCGCGTTATCCGGTACCCGGCAACTGGCTTAAGCCCGCAGCGGACGACAGGTACAGTCTGATCTATGCTGTTTGGGAATCCGGCGCGCCTTCCGAAACCGCGGCCCCGCCGCCTTTCATCGTCAAGCGGACAGAGTGCTGAGAATGGCGCGGCTTTATTGGATTATCACCGCCGCCGTGCTCGCCGTCGCCGTTCATGCCGCCTATATGTTGCTGGCGCCGGCCCGTGCCTTCGAGCGCAATGTGCAGCGGGTCGCGGGCGCGGCGGGACGCAATGCGTTTTTCGTGATCCCGCCCGGCGAGCAGAGCCGCCTGTTCCCGGCCTTTCCGTCCTCGGATCTGTTCGGCGCCTGCGCGTTCGATGTCACGGCGGAAAAGGTGGCGCTCGCCGCGCAGCTGCCGAAAGGTCTGTGGACGCTCACCGTCTATTCCGGCGCCGGCGACGTTATTTATGTCTTGAACGACCGGCAAGCCGGCGCCGACAGTTTCACCGTCACTTTCGCGCTGGCGCCGAGTCTGCTCGAAATGTTGCAGCAGGCGGGCGGTGACGACACCGGCGGATCGACCGGCTGGGGCGTTCAGACGGCCCAACCAAAGGGCATCGCCGTGCTGTGGGTTCCCATCGCCGAAGCGGAACTGCGGCCCGCATGGGAGGCGATCCTGAAGCAAAGCTCCTGCAAAGCGGTTGGATCCTGAGCGGCGGCTTCAGGCAGGATCGGCCTCGGCCCGCCGGGCGGCCGGCAAGGCGCGTTTGCGGCGCGATACAACGCGGTCGGCGAGGCTGAATTCGCACCGTTCGATCCGGACACCTGGAAAAATTACAATTTCAGCCTGCGATTGAAGCTTGTTGCCATCGACCGGCATTACCCGATTCGCAGGAAACTCGACGACCGTGCCCATTGTCTCCGTCCTCGTTTTCCGGATGCGCATGTTTCCGCGATCCGGTTCGATGCGACAGATATAAGGCTCGTTCGGGTTAACAAATGACTAAATGTCTGCGCCAATCCGGTCACGCGGTTGCAACCAGGCCAGCCGTCCCCCGGCGATCTTCAGCTTCGACGATCCAGATGTCGGGATCGGCGGCCTGCCGGCGCGCCAGTAGTTTGGCCACCGCTTCGGAAGATGCCGGAAAGGCGATCTCCTCGATCCAGCGGCGCTCGCCCTGTTCATCATAGGCCGGTCCAGGGGCGGGGCTGAACAGATGCAGGGTTCCATCGCGATGATCGACGATCACATAGACGGCGCCCGCCTCCGCCGCGCCCTTCTTGACGACCGCGCCGTAGATGCCCTGGGTCTGGCAACGGCGCAAGAACGCGCTTACCCAAATTTCGGATTTCAAACGCATTGACGGGCCCGTTATTGATCGGCGGCAATTTCCGACTGACCGCTCGTCTTTGCAAGTTCGGAAAGCAGCGCCGGACCGATCTCGCCGGTCTCGGGCAGGCCGCGGTCGCGCTCGAAGCGCCGGATCGCATCGCGGGTTTGCGGGTTCAGGTTGCCGTCGATCGGGCCCGGCTCGTAGGCGAGCTCGGCCAGACCGGTTTGGACACGGCGAATGCGCGTCGGTTTTTCGTCACCGCCATCCGGCGCGGTGCTGCCGGTGAACAGCGAGGCCTCGGCCACCTGCCGGGTAAAGCGGATGTGATCGGAGAGCGCCGCCGAGGGCGTGCCGTCCACCGCAAGTCCGGTGGCTTGCTGGTAAGCCTCGATCGCCTGGCGGGTGCGTTGGCCGGCGACGCCATCCACCAATCCCTTGTAATATCCCGCCGCCAGTAGCTCGCGCTGCACGGCTTCGACGACCGGATCGTATCTCAGGCGGACGGTATTGCGATCGTCCTTCGCAGTATCGGCGACACTGCGCGTCGTTGTGCTGGCGGGAGTCTCGGTCCCGGCTGCCGTCATGCCGCGGGGCCCGCCGTGCTGGGCGAAGACCGCATTGTACAGAACCGCCGTGCCGATGACCGCCATGACGGAAAGCGCAAACAACGAGGCAAATCCGGGCCCGGACCCGCCGTCGTCCAGCACGTCGCGCATCACGCTTTCAGATTCACCGGTATCCCGTTTTCCACGCACGGCTTACGCACACTCCCAAGGGCTAAAATGCAGCTAGGGCGGTTAACGGCTTCTTTCCGTTCTTGGCGCTCCCGGCGGCAGCCCGGCAGCAACATTGCGGAATTGGGTTAACCGAGGGTTGACCGGAAGACTAAAATTTGAAGCTAATCAGGTTAGATTTGGAGATATATTCGATTTAATTGCCCGTTCACCGCTTTAAGTGAACGAAACGTCTTCCCGGTATGTAGAAAACACTGAAAAAAGGTGTGGGATGCGTGTCTTTCGAACGATCATACTTCTCACTGGAATCGCGGTGCTGATGCCGTCGCCGCCGGAGAGCGAAAATTCCGGCGCCGTGTTGCTGGCCAGTAATGCCGCCGAGACGGCGGGCCTGGTGACAGCCGCTTCGCAAGCGGCCGCCGATGTGGCCTCCTTCTGCGGCCGCCAACCGGGCGTGTGCCGGACCGCCGGGTATGTGGCGGCAAAACTCGAGGCCAAAGCCAAATACAGTGTCAGGCTCCTCTATGAATGGGCCAGCGAAGCCAATGGCGAGCCCCGCGTGTCGCCCTATGCCAACCAGGCCGATGCCACCGACCCGATTGAAACCGGTTCGACGGCGGTTGCCGCGGTAACGGACGCCGAAACCCGATCGACGCTGACGATGCAGGATCTGCTGCCGGAGTGGCGCGGGCCCATGCCCCAGAAGAAAGGTTGAGATCGCCGGCGCCACGGCCTATCTCTGCGGCGGGGTAGGAGAACGCGGCGTGAGCCTGGCGGAATTCGATAGACTGAAGTCGGACTTCGCAATTCTCGACGATTGGGAAGACCGTTACCGGCATGTCATCGAATTGGGCAAGCAATTGCCGCCGCTGGCCGAGACCGAGCGGACGCCCGCCAACAAAGTGCGGGGCTGCGCCAGCCAGGTGTGGATCGTTTCCACAACCGCCGAAACCGCCGCGGGGCCGGTTCTGACATTTTCCGGCGACAGCGACGCCCTGATCGTCAAGGGCCTCATCGCCATCGTTTTCATGATCTTATCTGGCCAGCCTGCCGCCGCGATCCTCGCCGCCGATACCGGGGCGCTTCTGAACGATCTCGGCCTCAAGGGGCACCTGACGCAGCAACGCTCCAATGGCCTTGCCGCGATGGTCGAGCGCATCAAGGCGGACGCCAGGCGGGCGCTTCAGGGCAATTCCGCCGCCGCGATCGCCGGCCGGTAATCCTCCACCGCCCAGTGCAGGGCCGCGGCCCGCTTGCCGGCGTCCTTGCTCTTCAACAGACCGTAATGACGGGCGAGGCCGGTCAGCGCCAGCGCCAGCACCGCCTTGCCGCTGCGCTGCGGAAGATTGAGCAGGCGTTCGGCCTGTTCTATCCCGGCGGCGAGGCAGCAGATTTCAACGAGAATGCCGGCCAGTTCCGGCCCCACCGCCTGCAGCGCCCGGCTCAGGCGCTGGCGGGCGGCCAGGGCATTGTCGGTCAGTGCGGCGATGCGGTTGTCGCTCATGGAACTGTTCCCCGATCCGGCATCGATCGGCATTTCCCAGGAGGAAGTGATGCGCCGTTCCATTCGCGCCCGTTCATAGTCGGCGCGCAACCTTTCCCCCGCCATGAACTGTTCGTCGCCGATGAGCGGCCGGCCCTTGCCATCTTTGCGGCTGCGCAACCAGGCGAGCGGGCTTTCGGCGCGGTTGATCGCCGGCGCCGAAGGCGTGACACCGGGATCGACCAGCATATGAGCCGGCCGGAGGTCCTCCTTGCCGCCGGTTGCCGCCGTGAGCATCAAGCCGCCGCCGGGCCGCTCCGCAAGCAATCCCCTCATGTGCATCGCCGCCACCAGCCGATCATCCGCCGTCGCCACGGCTCGGCAAAAATCGTTCTTGCGGCTGTAAACGGACCAGATGTTGCCGGTCTTAAGCACATAGCCGCCGTTCAGGCTGAGACGGCGGATCAATTGTTGGCTGTCGCGGTGAAAGACGTTCTCGGGAAGGGATGAATGCATGGGGCTCTCCTTGTCGGAGACCGGCTCTAGCAAATATTCCGCATATATCCCTTTGGCGTATGCAAGGAATCGTGCCATGAGTAGGGGATGGTTGGCACAAGCATTTCATTTCCGGTTGCGCTTCTGGTTATCCCATATCAATGGGTCAGGGTGCGAGTAATGCCACAGCCAATTTTCATCGGCGTCAAAGACAAAA
>JANMQL010000288.1:0-5011 GCA_031370475.1 Hyphomicrobiales bacterium
TGGCGATCTGCCACGCGCACGCCGGCGCCTCGCTCGCGGCGCTGGCGCGCGGCGCGGTGCTGGCGAGCGTTCCGCTGATCCGTGAAACCGGACGGCCCGCCAAGGCCAACCTGTCGCTCGATTCCGGCATCCTTGCCGCCATCGACGATGAAGCGCGCCGCCGCAAGCTCACCCGGTCCGCCCTGGTCGAGGCGATGGCGAAGACGGCGCTGATCGAAAGTTAAGCCGGCTTCTCCTTCTGCACGAAGCGCGCATAGAGCCAGCCGATGCCGACGAGGCAGAGGCCGAGGCCGATAAAGGAGGCGATGCGGTAGAGGCCTTCGAGGTCCGACATGTCGGACAGAAACACCTTGAGCACCACCAGCACCATGACGCCAAGCCCGGCATAGCGGATATATTGCCGCGCCAGCCTGATGCCGGCCACGAACAGCGCCAGCGCCGAGGCGAGCCACACGGCCGAATAGGCATAGGACTCGGCAATCGTTTCGGACCACGGCACCATCGCCGGCCCCTGGAAGATGCGCTTGGTCTCGAGCGTCACATAGGCGAGCGCCAGCACGAGGGCGAGAAGGCCCGCGGCGGGCCGCAGCCCGTCCCAGCCGATGCCCGCCAGCTTGCGGGCGATGAGGCCGAGGAGAACGACCGGCGCCAGATAGGCGAGCAGCAGGGCATTGAAGACGAGATTGCCCGGAACCGCATCGCCGCTGACCACCGGATTGAGCGCCAGGAGGCTCAGCAATACGATCGCCGCGCCGGAACCGGCCACCAGCAGCCTGGCACCCCATTTGGATATGAAGGACGAGAAGACTTGCTGCCGGTACATGAGGCCATAGGCGGCGGCGAGCCAGGTGAGAATGTGGGCGGACATTTCGAGAAGCTGCGGCTCGTTATCGGTGACGCCACCACCGATCAACACGCGCAGTTCCAGCGACACGAGCGACATCGCCAGGCCGAGACTCAGGCCCTCGAGCGCCATGGTCTCGCGGACAAGCTGCTTCGCCTTGAGCCAGCGGCTGGCCAGGAGGAAGAGTGCCGCCGGTACGCCATAGCCATAGACTACCCAGTGCTGGCCGAGCGGCAGGCCGCGATCGTCGAACCACAATTCGCGCGAGATAAAAAGACGAACCGCCACCAGCGAAGCGAGCGCCACGGCGATGGGGCCGAGAAGGCGCACGCTCACGATGTTGGTGCCATAGGCATAGGCGGCGGCGAGAACGGCGATGGCGATAGTCAGCCAAACGCCGTCGAACAGACGGTCAAGGGTGAAGAGAAGCAATGCGGCGGCGCCGGCCGCGAGAATGCCGCCAGCGAGATCGAGGGGTTTCAATACCCACAGGGCGGCAAGCAGGGCCAGCGCGAAACCTCCGCCCAGCACCGCCCATAGATCGGCATCGAGAAGCGCATCGACCCTCGCCCAGGCAAAGAAGACGAAGAGCAATGCCGAACCGGCGGCCATCGAAGACCAGATAACCGGCGTGGCGCGCAATCTGAGCCCCGCCAGACCGGCGATCGTGAAGGCAAGACCCGCCGCCATCATCCAGCGCAGATAGAGCGGCGCATCGCCGCCCAGCAGGCTCGACCACAGGCCGTTTTCATCCATGGCGAATTCGTGGAAGGCGGCTTCCCGCCAGGCCAGGAGCACGATCAACGACAGGAGCGCCGCGCCGGGCGCCAGCAAATCCAACCCGGGCTTGGCCCAGGCCAGCGCCACCAGGCCCGCCATGCCGGCGAAGAAGATGACGAGCGCCAACGCAGCGTGATCGCTCTCGCCCGCCAGAACCGCCAGAACCAGCGCGGCGGTGGCAAGCCCCGCGACTGCGACGACCAGCGGCATGATCATTAGCTTCGGCGATAACAGTGTGCCGGATACCTCCTCCAATATGGCGCGGCCAGAGACGGCGAAGGTGGCGATGCCGCCCAACGCCAACCCAAATAATCCGATGGGTGCGATATCCGCCATCTCGAAGGGTCCGCCCTTGAGCCAGAGCAGCGCCCAGAGCGCCGAACCGGCGATTGCCGCGAAGCCCAGCCACCGCCAGGGGCGCCGCCGCAGAATGGCGAAGCTGGCGGCGAGGATCGCCAGGAGATAGGGAAAGAAGCTCCAGGCATTGGGATCGGGCGACGGGATCAGGCTTGGCGTCACATAGGAGCCGATGAGGCCGAGGGCGGCAATCATCGGTCCCTGGCGCAGCGACAAGGCAAGTGCGCCGAGGCCCAGCGCCGCCAGGCCGATGAAGGCGGTGAGCGGCGCCACAAGTTCGTAGAGCGCGTAGGCCGCATAGACGCTGCCGAAGGCGATGACCAGCCCCGCCGCCGCCAAAGCCTGCGGCACGTAATCGGGCGGAAATCCGGCTGGCATTTGCGCCAGCGGCTTCTTGCGCAGAGCTTCGCCGGCCGCCACCAATGCGCCGCCGAGTAAAAGCCCGAGAAGGATTTGCAGAGCGGGCGGGATCAGGCCTTCGTCATAGGCATATTTGACGAACAGCAATCCGCCGATGGCAATGGCGATGCCGCCGATCCACACGAACCAGCGCGAGGCCAGCGCCTGTTCCATGTCGCGCTTCGGCGCCGGTGTTGCGACGGCGGGGTGCCATTTGGCGGCGGGCAGCGGTTCGGCTGGCAAGGCCTGCTCCGGCTCCACCGGTTTCACCGTTTCCGCCACGGGCGCGGCCGGCGCCGGCGGGGCGATGCCGGTGCGGCGCAGCTTGTCCAGTTCGTCGGCGAGATTGCCGAGCTGCATTTTGAGCTGGGCGAGCCGCGATTCCAGTTTCGAAATCTTGCCGAGCGCCACCAGCGCCATGACGAAAACGCCTACGGTGATCAGAAAGCCTAGACCATACATGTGCCTTGCCCCGGTGAGTCGCGTTTCCGCCGAGCTTGCACCGGAAGCGCGAAAGAGAGAAGTAACAGGCCATGACGCTCCGCCAGGACATCAAGCCCGCCCTGTGGTCGCCCTCCCCCGTGGCCTGGGAGACTTCGCCCAGCCTCGTGGCCTACCCCGAGGCCGTGGCCCGCATGGAGCGCGAGGCGGAGGCGATCGCCAGGGGCCTGGCATCGGAGCGCGTCTGGCTCATCGAACATCCGCCGCTCTATACGGCGGGCAGCAGCGCCAGGGATGAAGACCTGGTGGCGCCGGCGCGCTTTCCCGTATTCAAGACCGGCCGCGGCGGGCAATATACCTATCACGGGCCGGGCCAGCGGGTCGCCTATGTGATGCTTGACCTGAAGCGCCGCGGTACCGATGTGCGGGCTTTCGTTGCCGGGCTCGAACAATGGCTGATCGAGACGCTGGCCCTTCTCGGCGTCGAAGGCGAAAGGCGCGAGGACCGGGTGGGCGTGTGGGTGCGCCATGCCGGCGGCGAGGCCAAGATCGCGGCAATCGGCATCAGGCTCCGGCATTGGGTGAGTTACCACGGCATCAGCCTCAATGTGGCGCCGGATTTATCGCATTTCGACGGCATCGTGCCCTGCGGGGTCAGGGACCACGGCGTCACCAGTCTTGCCGGCCTCGGTCTCGCGGCCACCATGGCCGAGGCCGACCGGGCGCTCAAAACCGCCTTCGCCGGGATTTTCGGGCCAGATCGCTAATCTGTTACTTGATTTGTTTCATTTCCCTGCTAGGGATGACGCCCTCGCAAACAGGGAACCCCCGCATGAAACTCTATTATGCCCCCGCCGCCTGCTCCATGGCGCCCCACATCGTGCTCAATGAGCTCGGCAAGAAATACGATCTCGAAAAGGTCGATCTCGGCGCCAAGAAAACCGAAAGCGGCCGCGACTTCAACAAGGTCAATGGCAAGGGCTATGTGCCGACGCTGGAGATCAAGGCCGGTGAAGTGCTGACCGAGGTTTCGACCATCGTCCAGTATCTCGCCGACAAGGCCAAGGCCACCAAGCTGCTGCCTAAGGCCGGCACCATGGCGCGCTACCGGGCCATGGAAATGCTCAACTTCATCGCCTCGGAACTGCACAAGGGGTTGGGCGGGCTGTTCAACAAGGCCATGCCGGAAGAGGGCCGCAAGGTGATTATCGAGCGGGTGGCGAAGCGCCTCGACTGGCTCGACGGCCAACTCGCCAAAAACAAATTCGTCCTCGGCAAGAGCTTCTCGGTGGCCGACGCCTATGCCTTCACCGTTCTCAACTGGGGCCAGTGGGTCAATGTCGACATGAAGACATGGAAAAATATCTCGGCCTACTTGGAGCGCGTCGCGGCGCGCCCCGCGGTGAAAAAGACGCTCGCCGCCGAAGGGCTGGCGAAGTAGTCCGTCCTACGCCGCCGGCCGCACGGTGAAACCGGACCAGGTTTCATCGGGCGCCGGCGACGTTTTCAGGCTTGTCACCGAGGCAAAGCGCGGCCCCTTGCGGCAGGCGGCGATCATGCCTTCGATGTCCGCTTCGCCGCCGCTCAAGACCATCTCGACCTGGCCGTTGCGCAAATTCCGCACCCATCCGGTGAGGCCGCGCGCTTGGGCTTCGTCCGCCACGAAGGCGCGATACCCCACCCCCTGGACGCGGCCTTCGACCACCAGGCGAATGGCGCTCACGCGAACTCCATGATCACCGCGTCGACGGCGAGGCTGTCGCCCTGTTTGGCCTTGAGCTTCTTCACCGTCACGTCGCGCTCGGCGCGCAGGATATTTTCCATCTTCATGGCCTCGACGATGGCCAGGGTCTCGCCGGCCTTGACTTCCTGGCCCTCGCTGACGGCAATCGAAATGACCAGGCCCGGCATCGGGCAGTGCAGTGCCTTGGAGTCGTCCGCCGCCGGCTTTTCCGGCACCAGCCGGGCGAGCTCGGCCTCGCGCTCCGTATAGACATGGGCCTCGAGGCTGGCACCGCCATGGTCGAGGCGGTAGCCGTTGAGAATGCGGCGCACCTGTACGGTCATGGGCCTTCCGCCGATCCTGGCCGAGAACACCGGCGCGCCCGGAACCCAGCCACAGGCATCGGCGATCTTGTCGGTCTCGGCGGTTACTTCCATGCGATGCCAATCATGGCCGAGGCGCACGGC
>JANMQL010000297.1:0-1920 GCA_031370475.1 Hyphomicrobiales bacterium
CGACGTGGGCGAAAACATCGGCTGCTGCGTGAGATTGCCTTGAGGTCCGGTGGCCACCGGCGGCGGCGCTGGCGGAGGCGCTACGACCGCAGGCGGCGGCGGAGGAGTATAGGCGGCCTTGGGCGTCATGGCAGCTGGCGCGCCCCCGGAACCCGCTGCGGGCGCCGCCGGAGGCAAAGTGTTGGGGGGCAGTGGCAAGACGTAACCGGCTTTATCGACGTTGTCCGCTGACGGTAGCGCGGCAATCTGATGCGCGAAGACCTTTTCCTGCGCCACCGACGAATTGGGCTGCGTTTTCTTTTCGCGCCTGCCCACCAGCGGCACTTGCAGCTTTTCGCCAGCGAAGGCGGTGCCATCATAGATCTCGCCTCGCTGGAACGGGCCCGTGCCCAATACCCAGGTATCCTTCGCCCGGCTGGCGATCTTGCGATTGCCCGACTGCCAAACCGGACGCCCCGACATGCGGTCGTAGGCGAAAACCGCCAGCTTGCACACGCCCTGCTGGTTGGTGCGCTTCATGAACGCGATTTCGGGGATACTGGCCGAGCCGATCGGCAGCAGGCCCGCGGTGGGCAAATTCGTGGCCGGCACGCCCAACAACAGATCTTGCCGGTTGGTGCCCAGCGATCCGGTGCGGACCTCGACGACATAGTCGGCGTCGTCGGCTTTGTCCTTGATGACGCATCCGCTGGCCAACATGTGCTGCCGAAGCGTGCTGATCACGTAGTTCTGGTCGAGCGCGGTAATTATGTACCGTGTATCGAGATATACGCCCCTGTCGGCCAGCGCGCTAAAGTCGATTTCGCTGATCGCCCGATCCACGGCATCGGAAATCAGCAACTGTTCCGTGGCCGTGCGCGGAGAGTCCGACCATTTGGTGGTGCCGCACCCGCTGACCAACGCGCATAGCGTGGCCAGTGCGACAGCCAGGTCAAATTTGGGCGCTGCACATCTCATCAAAGCTCCGGGTGACGGGCGAGCTGCGCATCGCGCCGGCAAAGGCGCAAAAATGACGCGGAGCGGGGAGGGTGTCGGTGCGATGACCCCGCGAGCCGTCGTTGGGCGGCAGAGTATAGCGGAACACCGGGTACCCACAAACCCTTACTTATGGGTCGGCGGCGGGCAATCGCGGATCGCTAGAAGTCGAATTAGAGTGGCGACTTATCGCCGCTAGCGGCCTAGCCGGAGTACGTCATTCCGACTCAGGTGCCGCCGGTTCCTCGGCCGGGCTGTATCGGTCTCGCGAGGGTTGCGAGCTGCCGGCATCGTCCCGCTCCGTCGAGCGCGGTTCGCTGCGGCGGCGGCCTTCGGTCGCCGAGGGCTTGTCGTCTCCGTAGAAGTGAGTGGCCTCTTCGGCTGCCAACTTCATTTGCGGCGACTGACAGACCATCTCGGCGCGAAACACGAGATTGCCCGCACGCTCGGCTCGGGCATGAATTCGAAACACGGCCGAGTCGCCAGCCGCCAGCATGCTCAGCGGTTTGAAGACCACCTGGCCCGGGCCGATGTCGTGCGAACCGCCTTCGACGGTCGTGGCTTCCAGGCCCTCGGAGAAGAACACGGCCAGCTCGATATCCTCGGCGGGCTTGGTGCCACGGTTCTTGACGTGAACTTCATACACCGTGTCGTCGCCGACAGCGATGGGGCCCTGCGGATCGCGCAATTCGAGCTTCAGATCCGCCAGAGCTTCGACGTGGGTAGTGGACGTGGCGGCCGTGCTCAGATCGCCATCGGCCATGGCCACGAACTGCGTGCGGTTTTCGCCCGGCGTGGTTAGCGAGCACTGCATTTCGAAGACGCGCTCGGCGCCCGGTTGTAGGGTGCCGACCGTCCAATTGACCTTGCCCAACTGCGTGTCCATGCGGCCGCCACCGTTGCTGGAGACGTATTTGGCGTCGGGAGGCAGCATGGCGGCGACGT
>JANMQL010000305.1:0-3312 GCA_031370475.1 Hyphomicrobiales bacterium
GAAGCCCGCCTTGCGCACCTGGATGAGGTGCGAACCTTTCTCCACCACGATCACGGCCGGCGTCGTCCGTCCGGTGGATTTTCCGTCCAGCCAGATGGCCGCGCCCCGCGGCTTGCTGCTCACGGTGATCCGCGCCCATGAGGGCACCAGGTCCAGATGCAATGCGGCCGTATTGCCCGCCGCTACTTCAATGTCTTTGGTCTGAGGTAAGTATCCGGACTTGCTGACCGTCACCTCGTACACTCCCGGGGTCAGACTGCCCGCCGTATAGGGAGTGATCCAGTTTGGCTGGGTCGCCCCGCCGATCGTCACCAACGCTCCTGCCGGCTTGGTGGTGATGCGGGCCACGCCCTCGGTGGCAGTGGGTTTGGCAGTGTCTCCCGCGCCTCTGCGATTGCGGGCCGCAGGCTTGCCCTGCGCTTCGCCCGCTGGCGTGGATTTCTGCACTGCCACCGTGGGTGCTGTTTTTGCTGGAGCCGATGCCGCCGGCGCCGGATTGCGCCACAGCTTGACTCCTACGTCCACCGCCAGCAGCGCCACCAGAACGGCGGCGGCGGCGATGCCATACGTCTTCGCGGATCGTCTCTCTCCGCCCTGCTCCGGCACGGTTCTCTGGCCCACCTTGACCGTGCTTTCCTGCTTCTTCCGGGCGCCGGCCGCGGCCGCTTCTGCGAGCATCTCGATGGCCTCGTCGTCCAGCGAGGTGATGGCCGCCGTGATCACATCTTCGGTCGGTGGCGGTGGCGGCGACGACGACGGCGCCGTGGTCAGGATGCCTGACGCAGTGGCTGCCGTGGCGCTGGCAGCGATCACCCGCGTGGGCGGCGCCGAGGAGCCGAAAGATTTGTAGTTCTCCAGATCGTGCACCATCTCTTCGCCGTTCTGGTATCGCTCATCCGGATTCTTGGCCAGGGCTTTGGAAATGATGGCGCTGATGCCGGGATGGATGGAGACGTCCAGATCGCGCGGCGGGATGGGCGCCTCGTTCATGATCTTGTAGATGATGGTGGTCACGTTCTGCCCGGTAAACGGTTTCTCCCCGGTCACCATCTCGTATAGGCACACGCCAAAGCTGAACAGGTCGGAGCGGCCGTCGAGCTGGCGCCCGCGCACCTGCTCCGGAGACATATAGGTCGGCGTGCCCAACACCTGCCCCGCCGTGGTCATGGAGGTGCCCGACTTGGCGATGCCAAAGTCCATGATCTTTACCGCGCCCTCGGTGCCCATCATGATGTTGGCGGGCTTGATGTCGCGGTGGATCACGCCGCGATCGTGCGCGTAGTCGAGGCCCGCGCACACCTGGCGCGAGATGTTCAGCACCGGCTCGATGGAGAGGGCGCGCTGTTCGTGCAACACCTTGTGCAGCGTGACCCCTTCGATGTACTCCATGGCGATGTAGAACACGCTTTCGTACTCGCCGGCGTCATAGATGGTCACAATGTTGGGATGGTTCATCACCCCGGCCAGCACGGCTTCATGCTTGAAGCGGCGGAGGATCTCCTCATTCTCCACGCCATGCATATCCAGGCGCATGGTCTTCAACGCCACCGTGCGGCCGATGTTGGGGTCAGTCGCCCGATAGACGACGCCCATGGCCCCGCGGCCGACTTCTTCCGCGATCTGGTAGCGGCTGACCCGCTCTGGAATCTGGCTCATCGAATGCGACTCGAAGAAAAACACGCGCGCCCGCTCATGCGCCGTTGCACAGCCACGGCCCGGGGGTGGCCGCTTTTCTTGACTCCGGCAAGCATACCGCGAGGCGCGGAACTCCCGCGCTCCCGCCTCTTGGGAGGTGACTCGAAAGTTACCCTAACTCGCCGGTCCGGTCAATCTGCCGGCCTTACTAAGTCAACCCGGGAAAAGACCTTACCGTTCCGGCGCCCGCCCCTCCCCAGCCTGGAATAAAGTGCTCAGGCCATCGGCTCCGGCTTTGTACAGCACGAAGGCGCGCTCCCCGCCGGCGCCATAAGCGCGGAACAGCAACTCGGCTGTCCCATCGCCCTCGGCGTCCACTGCGTCAATGAATTCCAGGCGCGGCGCCGTGTCCATCCTCTCCGGCGTGGTCACCCGCGAGAATAACTTGCGCAGGTTCCCCATCACGTCCACCCGCGCCACCACCGTTACGTACACCGGCCCGCCGCCGGCCTCTCGGGTGCCGGTGAACACCAGCTCCGCGCTGTTGTTGTAGTCCACGTCGAGGATGGCCAACTGTTCTTCAGAAAAGGAAAAGGAATAATCGGCCGTTGTCTTTATTTTTGCCGGTGTTTTTGCCGGGCTCTTGGCACTCGCCTTGACTCGGCCAGCCTTGCTTATTGTCGCCGGGCTCAGCCTGCCGGCGCTGCCGCGGATCTCGCCGTCCGCCATCCTCTCCATCTTCTGCCGGAAGGCCTGCCGCTCTTCTTCGGTGGCGCGAAAGTTGTAGTCCTGCGGCACCAGGCTCAGGTCGGCGTCAGAGACGGCCACCACTTCATACACACGTCCTGCGCCCAGCGGCTTGGCGCCGCGCTCGCGCACGCGGATGGGTACTTGATCGTTTGCGGAAGCATATTCCGCCGAAGCCATGGTCGGCCCCGCCGGATAAGGATAAGGCGCGGACTTTTCCGGCGGCGCCGTTGCCCCTGCACCATTCGCCTGCGCCGCCGCCGCTGTTGCCGATGACGATGTTGCCGATGCCGATGTTGCCGATGCCGAAGAACCCGCCGTCGCCGTCGCCGCTGCCGGCTTGCCGCGCTTGAGGCGCGGGCGATCTGGATCCGGCGTCTCCGGCGTGATTGTGCTGTCGCTACTCTCTGGATTCGGATTCGCCGGGATAGCAGCCGCATCCGGCATCGGCGGCTGCGCCTGGCTCTGCGCTTGCGCCGTCTGCGCTGTCGTTTCTGTCGTGGTTGAGCTGCCGCTGGTCGTCGGCGACGGCGGTGCGCCGCGCTTCAGCCGTGGACGGTCAGGATCATCATCCGGATTCGTCTGCCCTGAGGTCGTGGCCCCGGATGTCGATGGCGACGTCTGCGGCTTTGACTTGGAGATCTGCGGCTGCCGTTCAATGGTCTCCGGTTTACCGCGCTTCAATGTGGGAGGCTCGTCGCTGTCGTCGCTGTTTTTGCCGCTGTCAGTCTTCACCGGACGGCCCTGTTCGTCGTAAACCGTCCGGCTTTTGCGATGCAGCTCGCCTTCCGGTACGTCGCCCGGCCCCGCCGTTCCGGCGGCTGCGCTGCTCAAAGGTCCCGATGGCGCCGACGCGAAAAACGGCGCCGCCTCGCTCTGGAACGTTCCCGTCCCTATCCACTGCTCCGCCGCCTGCTCCCCCTCTTTGCG
>JANMQL010000336.1:0-2094 GCA_031370475.1 Hyphomicrobiales bacterium
GCGAGTCTTTACCGGCCGGTTTCTTGGTCATCCGGCGGGGCATAGCGGGAACGGGGAGCGGGCGGAAGTATCATTACGATGTGGCAGCGCGAAAATTTGGGCGCGCGAAACCGTTCCCCCAATATCGTCACCCCCGGCGAAAGCCGGGGCCCATGGGAATACTATAATGAATTGGCATCGCGCCGCGCGGATCGATGGGTCCCGGCTTTTGCCGGGATGACGGAATTGAAAGATCGTAAATCGCGGCCTATTCCGCGGCGACTTCCGAGGCCGGTTTCTTTGCCTTCTTCGGCTTGGCGGCTTTCTTCGCCGCCTTCTTCGCTGGAGTTTTCCTTTTCTTGGCCGGGGATTTGCCGGCGCGGGCGGCGATCAGGGCGATGGCTTCCGCGACGGTCAGCAATTGCGGGTCCTGGTCCTTCGGCAGCGTGGCGTTGACCTTGCCGAATTTCACATAGGGCCCGTAGCGGCCGGACATGACCTGGAGATTGCCGCCGCCTTCCGGGTGGGGGCCCAAATCCTTGAGCGCGCCGGGCCTGGCGCGGCTGAAGCCCTTGGCCTTTTTCTGGGCCAGGAGATCGACGGCGCGGTTGATGCCGACGGTGAAGACTTCCTCGTCGCCGTCGAGGCTGGCATAGGCGCCGTCATGCAGCACGAAGGGACCGTAGCGGCCGAAATTGGCGACGATGGGCTTGCCGGATTCGGGATGGAGCCCGATATCGCGCGGCAGCGACAGGAACTTCAAGGCGGTTTCGAAGTCGATCTCCTCGGGCTTGTAGCCCTTGGGGATCGAGGCGCGGCGCGGCTTTTCGCCAGCCACCGCCTCGCCCAATTGCAAGTAGGGGCCGAAGCGGCCCTGGCGGCGGGTCACCTTCTGGCCGGTTCCGGGATCGCTGCCCAGCTCGATGCCTTCGGCGGGAACCGTGCTGGCGGCCTCGCCGCCCGCCGTCATCGGCCTGGTGAATTTGCAGCCGGGATAGTTGGAGCAGCCGACGAAAGAGCCGAACTTGCCGAGCTTGAGGGAGAGCTTGCCGTTGCCGCAAGAAGGGCAGGCACGGGCATCGCCGCCATCGGCGGGGGCGGGGAAAATGTGCGGCGCCAGAATCTCGTTCAGGGCATCGAGAACATGGGTGACGCGCAGGTCCTTGATGCCGGCCAGCGCCACGGTGAAGTCGCGCCAGAAATCGCGCAGCACCTGTTTCCAGTCGAGTTCGCCGGCCGAGACGCGGTCAAGCTGCTCCTCGAGATCGGCGGTGAAATCATATTCGACATAGCGGCCGAAGAAGCTCTCGAGGAAGGCGGTGACGACACGGCCCTTGTCCTCGGGGATCAGCCGCTTCTTGTCGAGACGGACATAGCCGCGGTCGCGCAGCGTCGAGAGGATCGACACGTAAGTCGAGGGGCGGCCGATGCCAAGCTCCTCGAGCTTCTTGATGATCGAGGCCTCGGAATAGCGGGGCGGCGGCTCGGTGAAATGCCGGTTGGCGGCGATGCTCCGTGTCCCGATCTTGTCGCCGCGCGCCATGGGCGGCAGGCGGCGGGCATCCTCGTCTTCCTCGTCGTCGAGATCCTCGTGATAGACCTTGAGGAAGCCGTCGAACTTGACGACCGAGCCGGTGGCGCGGAAGGAATAATGCTTGCCGTCATTGCCCTGGCTGCCCAGATCGGCGGTGGTGCGCTCGAGTTCGGCGCTTTCCATCTGGCTGGCGATGGTGCGCTTCCAGATCAGGTCGTAAAGCGCCATCTGGTCGGCATCGAGAGCCTTCCTCAGCGAGGCGGGATGGCGGAAGAGCTCGGTGGGGCGGATCGCCTCATGGGCTTCCTGGGCGTTCTTGGCCTTGGTGGTGTAGCGGCGGGGCAGCGAGGGCAGATAGGGCTCGCCGAAATTCTTGAGGATCGCATTGCGGGTAGCGGCGATGGCTTCGGGTGCCATATCGATGCCGTCGGTGCGCATGTACGTAATGAGGCCGACGGTTTCGCCGTCAATGTCCACACCCTCATAAAGCCGCTGCGCGATTTGCATGGTGCGGCTTGAAGAGAAGCCGAGTTTGCGGGAGGCTTCCTGTTGCAATGTCGAGGTGCGGAAGGGCGGGAAGG
>JANMQL010000346.1:0-4975 GCA_031370475.1 Hyphomicrobiales bacterium
CCTCCTGCTCCGGGTGGCCCGCCACCCGAAGCCGCAGGCGTAGGGTGGCGGAAGGGGGGGGATTCGAACCCCCGATACGCTATTAACGTATGCACGCTTTCCAGGCGTGTGCCTTAAACCACTCGGCCACCCTTCCGCAAAGAGGGCGCAATATAGCGGCGCTCGTCCGCCGTTCAAGCACAGTTGAGTGGTTGTGAAGGGCTAATCGGACTATATGGGCGCCATCGCCACCGGAGACTTAACGCCCATGTTCTTCGCCCGCCAGAAGCCCGATATGCCCGATGCCGCCCATGCGCTGCCCGGAAGACCCGCAGCAATTGCGACCGCCAAGACCCATGTCGTTAACGGCCACGCGCTGAAAGGCCCCTATCCGGCGGGCAGCGAAACGGCGGTCTTCGGGCTCGGTTGCTACTGGGGAGCGGAGCGCAAGTTCTGGACCATTCCCGGCGTCTGGGTGACGGCGGTGGGCAATGCCGGCGGCTTCACGCCCAATCCGACTTACCAGGAAGTTTGCAGCGGCATGACCTGTCACACCGAGGCGGTGCTGGTCGTTTACGATCCCGCCAAGGTGAGTTACGAGCGGCTGCTGCAGGTGTTCTGGGAAGCCCATGATCCGACCCAGGGCATGCGCCAGGGCAACGATCAAGGCAGCCAATACCGCTCGGCCATCTATTGGACGAGTGACGCCCAGCGCGATGCTGCACTTGCATCCAAGACCGCTTACGAAAAGGCGCTGGCCGCCAAGGGCTACGGCCCCGTCACCACCGAGATCGCGGCGGCGGGACCGTTCTATTTCGCCGAGGACTATCACCAGCAATATCTCGCCAAGAACCCGCACGGCTATTGCGGCTTGGGCGGCACCGGCGTTGCCTGCCAGATCGGGACGGGGGTCGATATCGATCCCTCACCCTGAGGTGCCCGGCGAAGCCGGGCCTCGAAGGGCTTTGTCTCACCGTCTCTGATGCCGATGCTTCGAGGCTCGCTGGCGCTCGCACCTCAGCATGAGGATATTATCAGACGTCGAGGTTCGCCACGTTCAGCGCGTTTTCGCGGATGAAGTCGCGGCGCGGCTCGACGACGTCGCCCATCAGCTTGGTGAAAATGTCGTCGGCCACGTCGAGCTCCGAGACCTTGACGCGCAAGAGCGAGCGGACATTGGCGTCGAGCGTCGTTTCCCAGAGTTGCTCGGGGTTCATTTCGCCGAGCCCCTTGTAGCGCTGCATGGCGATGCCCTTGCGCCCCGCCGCGAAAACGGCCTCGAGCAGGTCGGTGGGCCCGTGGATGACCGTGTCGCCGTCCTTGCGCCGGAGCCGGGCGGGCCGGGCATAAATTTCCTGCAAATATGCCGCCTTCTTGTCGAGACGCAGGGCATCGGACGAAGCGATGAGCTTGCCGTCCAGCATCCAGCTTTCCTTGACGCCGCGCACTTCACGGGCAAAGGTCAAGCCGCCGTCGGCGGTCGGCGTGCCGGTCCAGCCGCGCTCGGTCTCTTCCGATATGGCATCGAGGCGCTTGCCGATATAGGCCGCGGCGGTGGCGGCGTTCTCGGGATTGGAAAGCACTTCCGGACTGAGGGCGCCGGCGATCGCCGCCTGCTCGATCACCATGCGCGAATAGCGCGAATGCAGCGCATCGAGGGCGGCACGGGTCGACAGCGCCTCTTCGACGATGGTCCGCAGATCGGCGCCGGCGCGCTCGGTGGCGTTGGCGAGCAGCAGGGATGAGCCTTCCAGCCCCGCGTCGATCAGATAATTCTCCAGCGCCTTGCCGTCCTTGAGATATTGCTCGGAAGAGCCGCGCTTCACCTTATAGAGCGGCGGCTGGGCGATATAGAGATGGCCGCGCTCGATCACCTCGGGCATCTGCCGGTAGAAGAAGGTGAGCAGCAGGGTGCGGATATGGGCGCCGTCGACGTCGGCGTCGGTCATGATGATAATTTTATGATAGCGTAGCTTGGCGATATTGAATTCCTCGCGGCCGATGCCGGCGCCGAGCGCGGTAATGAGAGTGCCGATCTCGGCCGATGACAGCATCTTGTCGAAGCGGGCCCGCTCGACATTGAGGATCTTGCCGCGCAGCGGCAGCACCGCCTGGTTCTCGCGGTTCCTCGCCTGCTTGGCGGAGCCGCCGGCCGAATCGCCCTCGACGATGAAGATTTCCGACTTGGCCGGATCGCGCTCCTGGCAGTCGGCGAGCTTGCCGGGCAGCGATGAAATATCGAGGGCTCCCTTGCGCCTGGTCAGTTCGCGGGCCTTGCGCGCCGCCTCGCGGGCGGCGGCGGCCTCGACCACCTTGCCGACGATCAGCTTGGCGACGGCGGGATGTTCCTCGAACCAGGCGCCCAACTGCTCGTTGATCAGGTTCTCGACCACCGGGCGCACTTCCGAGGACACCAGCTTGTCCTTGGTCTGCGACGAGAACTTGGGGTCCGGCACCTTGACCGAGAGCACGCAGGTCAAACCCTCGCGGGCGTCGTCGCCGGTCAACGCTATCTTCTCCTTCTTGGCGATGCCGCTGCTGCCGGCATAGTTGTTGACCACGCGGGTCAGCGCGCCGCGGAAGCCCGCCAGATGGGTGCCGCCATCGCGCTGGGGAATGTTGTTGGTGAAGCACAGGGTGTTCTCGTGGTAGCTGTCGTTCCACCACAGGGCGCATTCAACCGTGGTGCCGTCCTTCTCGCCACGCACCATGATCGGCTCGGGGATCAGCCCCTGCTTGGTGCGGTCGAGATAGCGCACGAAGGCCTGGATGCCTCCCTCGTAATGCAGCTCGACATCCTTGGGCTCGACGCCGCGGCGGTCGGCCAGCAAAATGCGCACTCCGGAATTGAGGAAGGCGAGCTCGCGCAGCCGGTGTTCCAGGGTGGCCAGATCGAATTCGGTCTTGGTGAATGTCTCGCTCGACGGCAGGAAGGTGACTTCGGTGCCGCGCCTGCCCTTGGCCTCGCCCACCACCTTGAGCGGCGCATCGGGCTCGCCATGGGTGAAACTCATGAAATGTTCTTTGTCATCGCGGAAGATCGTCAGCTTCAGCTTGACGGACAGCGCGTTCACCACCGACACGCCGACGCCATGCAGGCCGCCCGACACCTTGTAGGAATTCTGGTCGAATTTTCCGCCGGCATGGAGCTGGGTCATGATGACCTCGGCGGCTGACACGCCCTCGCCCTTGTGAATATCGGTCGGGATGCCGCGGCCGTTGTCGGTCACCGTGCAGGAGCCGTCGGCATTGAGCGTCACCGTGATGCGGTCGGCGTAACCGGCCAGCGTTTCGTCGATGGCGTTGTCGACGACTTCGTAAACCATGTGATGGAGGCCGGAACCGTCGTCGGTGTCGCCGATATACATGCCCGGGCGCTTGCGCACCGCATCGAGGCCTTTCAGGACCTTGATCGAATCCGCGCCATAGGCTTCCGCGCCGGCATCCATGTGATCTGACATCAAACTCTCATCGTCTCCAAAATCCGCCCGGCCTCCACATGGAAAACCGCCGCGTTACGTCCCAGCCCCGCAAACAACTCCGCGTCGGTCCCGGTCATCCAGGCCTGGCAGCCGAGAGCTGCCAGAGCCTCAAACAGGCCGAGGCGCCGGACCCGGTCGAGATGGGCGGCAACCTCGTCGAGAAGCAGGATGGGCGGGGCGCCTACCTCCTTCTTAACAGCACGGGCATGGGCCAGGATCAAGCCGATCAGCAGGGCCTTTTGCTCACCCGTCGAGCACTGGGCGGCGGCCATGGATTTAGGTCCGTGGACCACCGCCAGATCGCTGCGGTGGGGGCCGCGGAGCGCGCGGCCCGCCGCCCGGTCGGGCTTTCGCGAATCGCGCAGGATCATACGATATTCGTCCTCGGCGCGCACGGCCGGCGTTGCCGCAACGAGGGCCTCGATCTCGCCGTCGATCGACAATTCGCCCCATGGGAAAGCGCTGTCGCTCCGGCTTTCGGCGATCTGGCGCTGCAGAGTTTCGACGGCGGCGTTGCGGGCGGCGGCGATGGCAATCGCAGCCTCCGCCATATGAGCCTCAAGGCTGTCGAGCCAGACCGGGTCGGGGCGGGCATCGTCAAGCAGCAGATTGCGCTCGCGCATGACTTTTTCGAAGACCGTCACCCGCGAGGCATGTTCGGGGTCGAAGACGGCGACCAGCCGGTCGAGAAAGCGGCGGCGGTCGGAGGCCGGACCGGCGAACAGCCGGTCCATGGCCGGGGTCAGCCAGATCAACCGCACATGCTCGCCGAAGGCGCCGGAGCTCTTCTGCACATAGCCATCGACGATGGCGAGCCGGGATTGGGCGGCCGCGTCGGCCTCGCCATCGGTCCGCGTCCAGCCGGTGCCCAGCGAGACGGGACCCGCCGCCGTGGCAAGCTCGGCCGCAATCGCCCATGCGCCAGCACCGCCCTGGCGGGCCAGTTCATCATAGCCCGCGCCGCGCAGGCCCCGGCCGGGTGCCAAAAGCGAGATCGCCTCGAGCAGATTGGTCTTGCCGGCGCCATTGGGCCCGGCCAATGCAACGCACCGCGCCGAAGTCTCCAACCGGAGGCCGGCATAATTGCGGAAATCGGTGAGCGTCAGGCGGGTCAGCGCCGGTGCGGCGGTATTGGTCACGGGACCAGCATTACACCCGCATCGGCATCAGCACATAGAGGGCCTGCTCGTCGCCGGGATCGCGGATAATGGTGGGCGAGCCGGCGTCGGCGAGACTCAGATTCATAGTGCCGGATTTGATCTGACCGGCCACATCGAGCAGGTAGCGGGCATTGAAGCCGATATCGATGGGATCGTGTTCGTAGGTGGCGGCGATCTCCTCTTCGGCCGAGCCCGAATCCGGATTGTTGACGGTGAGCACCAGCTTGCCATCGGAAATATTGAGCTTCACCGCCCGGCCCTTCTCCATGGAGATGGTCGAGACCCGGTCTACGGCATCGGAGAACACCTTGGTATCGACGCTGAGCAGCTTGTCGTTGTGGCGCGGAATGACGC
>JANMQL010000363.1:0-4396 GCA_031370475.1 Hyphomicrobiales bacterium
TGTTGGGGATGACGACGCGGCCCTGCACCTGGTCGTCGATGATCGTCTCGCCCTCCTGCGGCGACTTGAAACGGATGACCGGCCGGACATCGACCGGTGCGAGGGCTGGATCGCGGTCGCGCCAGGTGCCATCATAGCGGATGGGGCGTTTCTCGGCCTCGGCCCGGGCCCGCATCTGCGCCAGCTCATCGGGCGTGCAGAAGCAGCGATAGGCCTTGCCTTGGGCAAGAAGCTGTTCGGCCACCTCGCGGTGGCGCGCGGCGCGGCCATATTGCGATACGGGCTCCCCCGCCCAATCGAGACCAAGCCAGGTGAGACCGTCGAGAATGGCGCCGATGGCGGCGGCGCTCGAACGCTCGCGGTCGGTGTCCTCGATGCGCAGCAGCATCCGGCCGCCGGCCCGCTTGGCGAAGGCCCAGTTGAACAGGGCGGTGCGCGCGCCTCCGATATGCAGATAGCCGGTGGGCGAGGGGGCAAAACGCGCGATGACAGGCGATGACATGAACGCCGCTCTCCGTATAGACTTAACTTAGGGAAAAGGCCGTGCCGGCCCAAGGGTTGCCGCATAGCACAGACCCCAATGGGGCGTAAGGGGACGCAAGCGTGGTAGCGGACGCCTGGGGCGATGGCGCGGCCGGTACGGACACCGGAAGGCTCCGGGCCGCCTTCGATGCGATCCTGGACGCCCAGGCGGGCCGCGGCTTCTTGTGGGCGCCGATCGCACTCACCTTCGGCATCTGGATCTATTTCGGCCTGCCCGCCGAGCCGCTCTGGCCGGCGCTGCTGGCGCTGGCCTTGGCCGCCGGCCTGTTGCTATGGCTGGGACGGGCCAAGCCCCTGCTGCTGCTCCTCGCCTTGGTGCCCTGCGGTTTTATGCTCGCCAAACTCAAGAGCGAGATCGTCGCAACGCCCATACTTCGGGCCACCACCGGCGAAGTGCTGGTCTCCGGCATCGTCGAGGACAAAATCCGCTCCGGGACGGCCCGCAACATCCTGATCCTCGGCCTCGACGCCATCGAGGGCGTGACCGCGGAGAGGCTGCCGCGCCGCCTGCGCCTCACCGCCCTGCTGCGCGATGGCGATCCGCCGCTGGGCAGCCGCATCGCCCTCAAGGCCAGGCTCCAGCCCCTGCCGTCGCCGGTCATGCCGGGCGGCTTCGACTATGGCCGGCAATTGTGGTTCGACGGCATCGGCGGCACCGGCCGCTCGACTGGAAAGATCGAGGTGCTGAGCCAGACCGTGCCGCCGCGGCTGTGGCTTTCGGCTGCGCTGTACGATCTCAGGCAGGCCATCGGCGCCAGGCTGCGCGCCCATCTCGACGGCGTGCTGGCGTCATTCGCCGAGGCGCTGATCACCGGCGAGCGCGGTGCTATCCCCAAGGACATCAACCGCAGTCTGCAGGTCTCGGGCCTGTTCCACATACTCTCGATCTCGGGCCTGCATATGTCGATGGTGGCGGGAGGCATATTCTGGCTGGTGCGCGCCGTGCTCGCCGCCTTCCCCGCCCTGGCCCTGCGCCGGCCGATCAAGAAATGGGCCGCGGCGGCGGCGCTCGCCATGGGCTTGCTCTACATGCTGCTGGCCGGATCGGGCGTTGCCACCCAACGCTCCTACATCATGATCGCCGTCGTCTTCTTCGCCGTGCTGGTGGACAGGCCGGCGATTTCGGTGCGCAATCTGGCTCTGGCGGCATTGATCATCCTGGCGATCGAGCCGGAAGCGGCGATTTCCGCCAGCTTCCAGATGTCGTTCATGGCGGTGATGGGGCTTGCCGCCTTCTATGAATTTTGGACGGCGTTGCGGCGCGCGCGGACTGACGAATATCGCATCGAAAGCCGTCTCGCCTGGAGCGCCCGCAAGCTCGCCGGCCTGCTCGCCGCCTCGATCGTCACAACCCTTATCGCCGGATCGCTGTCGTCGATCCCCGCCGCCTATCATTTCGGCCGGCTTTCGCCTTATGGCGTGGTGGCCAACGGCCTGGCGCTTCCGGTGGTCGGCGTGATGGTCATGCCCATGGCGCTCGCCTCGGTTTTGCTCATGCCCTTTGGTCTCGAGGCTTGGCCGCTCTGGGTGCTCGGCGAGGGCCTTGATTTGGTGATGCGCATTTCCGATTGGGTGGCAAGCTTTCCCGGCGCTTATCTGGTGATCCCGCAGCAGCCGGCCTATGCCGCGATCCTGTCGGCGCTGGGCGCGGCATTGCTCTGCCTGCTGGCCGGCTGGGCAAGACTCGCCGGACTCGTGGTGATCGCGCTTGCCATGCTGCTGGGCCGCGCCGATCGCATGCCGGATGTTCTGGTTGAATCGACCGCCGCCAATGTGGCCTTCCGCAGTGAAGCGGGCGAGCTCGTCTTCGCCGCGCCGCGCCGCGGCTCCTTCGCCGCCGGCAAATGGTTGCAGGCCAATGGCGAGGAGGCGAGCCTCAAGGACGCCGCCGCCCGGCCCGGCTGGACCTGTGTGGAACGCCGCTGCACCGCGACCGTCAAGAACAAGACAATCGCCTATTTCCGCGAAGCCGAAGGAGCGGTCCCTTCTTGCGACGGCATCGACATATTGATCGCCGATTATCCCCTGCGCGGCGCCTGCCGCACGGTTGCCATCCGCATCGACCGCTTCGACGTTTGGCGCCACGGCGCCCACGCGCTGTGGATTGACGACGGCGAAATTGACATCGCCACGGCGCGCGGCGACAGTGGCGCCAGGCCCTGGGTCGTAGTCCCCGAGCCGCGCAAGAAACCGGCGCTCACGACACAATGACCCATCAGGCAGAATAACAGCCATGCGCTTTCCCCATCTCTTCTCGCCCTTCGCCCTCAAGGGCCTCGAAATCCGCAACCGCATCTTTTCCACCGGCCATGACACCTATCTGCCGGTGGCCGGCCTGCCGTCCGATGCCCTGATCGCCTATCAGCGGGCCAGGGCCCGCGGCGGCGCCGGGCTGATCGTCATCCAGGTGGTGGGCGTCCATGAGACCTCGCGCTACACCGAAGCCCTGCTGATGGGCACCTCCGACGATTGCATTCCGCATTTCCGCCGCCTGATCGAGGCGATCCACGCCGAAGGCACCAAATGCTTTGTGCAGTTGTTCCATCCCGGCCGCGAGCTTCTCGGCCGGCCCGATGGCGTGGTGCAGGCCGCCTATGCGCCGTCGCATTCGCCGTCGGAACGCTTTCATGTCATCCCGCGCGAGCTAACCGCCGATCTGATCGGCGAAATCGTCGAAGGCTACGGCTCAACCGCCCGGCGCATGGCGGAAGCCGGCGCCGACGGCGTCGAGATCGTCGCCAGCCATGGCTATCTGCCAGCCCAGTTCATGAGCGCCCATGTCAACCGCCGCACCGACCGCTATGGCGGCAGCCTCGAGAACCGCCTGCGCTTCACGGCCGAAGCGATCGCCGCGGTGCACTCCCAGGTGCCGTCGAACTTCATCGTCGGCATGCGCATGTCGGGCGACGAGCACGACCAGGAGGGAATGACCGAGGATGATTCCGTCGCCATCGCCCGCGCTCTCAAGGACGATCTCGATTATCTCAACGTGATCGCCGGAACTTCGGCCTCGGTGTCGGGCGCCGTCCACATCGTTCCCTCCATGGCCCATGCCCACAGCTATGTCGCGCCCTTCGCCCGCAAGGTGAAACAGGCAACCGGCGCCGCCGTCTTCGTCGCCGGCCGCATCAACCAGCCGCAAGACGCCGAGCGCATCGTCGCCGAAGGAGCCGCCGACATGTGCGGCATGACGCGGGCCATGATCTGCGATCCGGAGATGGCCAACAAGGCCAGGGCCGGAGCCGGCGACGACATCCGCGCCTGCATCGGCTGCAACCAGGCCTGCATCGGCCATTTCCAGCTCGGCATTCCGATCTCCTGCATTCAGCATCCCGAAACCGGCCGCGAACTCGAATACGAAGCCAAGCCGCGCGTCGCCAGGCCGCGCCGCATCATGGTGGTGGGCGGCGGCCCGGCCGGATTGAAGGCGGCAGCGGTTGCCGCGGAGCGCGGCCACCAGGTCGACCTCCATGAGCGCGACGGCCAGACCGGCGGCCAGGCGCGGCTTGCCCAGCTTCTGCCGACGCGGGCCGAATTCGGCGGCATTATCGGCAATCTCACCCGCGAGGCCGAGCGCCACGGCGCCCTTATCCACCGGCGCAGCGAGGTGACGGCGGAAACGATCGCCCGCGACAAGCCCGATGCCGTCATCCTGGCGACCGGCAGCCGTCCGCATCTGCCGCCGATCGAGGGCGAGGCGGCGCAGACCTTGCATGCCGTCGATATTCTCTCAGGCGCGGCCCGGACCGGCGCCCGCGTCGTCATCTACGACTGGCATGCCGATTGGATCGGCTCGGGCCTCGCCGAGAGGCTTGCCGCCGACGGCGTGCATGTGCGCCTCGCCGTCAACGGC
>JANMQL010000391.1:0-3490 GCA_031370475.1 Hyphomicrobiales bacterium
GATGATGGTGGTGGCGGCGGCGGCGAGCCTCGCCAGATAGGCGGGACCGCCGATCTCCTTGAGCGTCGCGTCATTGTCGAAATAGGTTTTCAGCGTCACCGGGCTGGCGAGCTTGCCCGCCCGGATCAGGGCGGCGGCCACCTCGTAGATGCGGGCATGCACCGCCTCGAAGAAATGATCGGGAAGAAGAAAAGAAGAAACCCGGTCGCAGGCGTCGTTGTTGACCAGGATGGCGCCCAGAAGCGCCTGTTCCGCCTCCAGATTATGGGGCGGAGCGCGGTGGGAATCGCTCGTGGCGCCGTCATCGACGGGGCGGAGCAGGGCGGTGGCTGTCATGGGACCGTGTTAGCGGAAAGAATCACGCTCTATGGCGCAATTCTGCGCTTTTGCGCGCTATCCACAAGGCAAAAATTATTCCGCTTGCACCGACTTGAACCGCGGCCGCCGGCTTTCCGCCCGGCGCAGTTCCGCTTCCGCCTCGAACATGTAATCCCGCGTCAAGGGCAGGGCGTTCTGGTCCCTGGCGAACTGGATCTGGAAATTGTTCATGCCGTAGAAGCGGAAGGCGCATTCCGACGCCGCCAGATAGAACTCCCACATGCGGCAGAAGCGCTCGTCATAGACGGCCACGGCGCGCTCGCGGTGATCGGCGAAGCGGCGGCGCCACTCTTGCAGCGTCGTTGCGTAATGCAGGCGCAGGATTTCGACATCGGTGACATAGAGGCCCTGGCGCTCGATATGGGGGAGCACTTCCGACAATGCCGGGATATAGCCGCCGGGGAAGATATATTTCTTGATCCAGGCGCTGGTGGCGCCGGGGCCGTCGGAGCGGTTGATCGAGTGCAGCACGGCCACGCCGTCGTCCTTGAGCAGCGCCCGGCACTTGCCGAAGAATTCCTTGTAGTGGCCGATGCCGACATGCTCGAACATGCCGACCGAGACGATGCGGTCGAAGGGCTCGTCAAGCTGGCGATAATCGAGCAGGCGGAACTGGGCATGATCGGCCATGCCGCGCTGGCGGGCCCGCTCGTTGGAGAACTTGTGCTGTTCTTCCGACAGCGTGACACCCACCACCTCGGCGCCGCAGGTCTCGGCCAGATAGAGGCCGAGCCCGCCCCAGCCCGAGCCGATGTCGAGCACCTTCATGCCCGGCCGCAACTGCAGCTTGGCGGCGAGATGGCGCTTCTTGGCGAGCTGGGCGTCCTCGAGCGAGGCGGAAGGCGTTTCGAAATAGGCGCAGGAATATTGCCGGTCGCGGTCGAGGAAGAGATCGTAAAGCGCGCCCGAGAGATCGTAGTGATGCGCCACATTGGTCTTGGCCTTGCCCACCGGATTATACTGGTGCAGGCGCTTGGCCAGAATACGCAAGCGGTTGAACAGGCGCAGCGGCAGCGGGCTCTTCACCTTGACGATGTTGGAAATCAGCAGCGCCATGAGATCGTAGACGGTGCCCTGGTCGACGACGAGGCCGCCATCCATGTAGCATTCGCCGAGATAGCGGTCGGGATCGAGCGCGATGCGGCGCGCCGTGGCGTCGTCCTTGATGGTCATGCGCACCGGCGAACCGCCGCCGTCGCCATAGGTGTGGGGAAGGCCCAGGGGATCGGTGACATACAGCGCACCGGTCTTGACGATGTGTTTCAGCGTCCGGTCAAACAATGCGTACATGCCACACACTCCCGCGTGCGCCCGGCCAAAAAATCGCGACCCGGCCGGCGCCTGCCCCGTTCCCCCCAGATGGTAAACGAAAGCTTAATACCGGGCGGGGGCGGGCGGCAAGAGGGGGAGGGGCCGAGGGTTAACGGCCACGCAAAAGGGCCGCCCCTTGAGGCGGCCCCTGCAATGGACGTGGCGTGTGAAAGTTACAGCGTTTCCGCCGCCACTTCCGCGGCCTGTTCTTCCTTTTCGAAGAGCGCCTCGGCGGCGGCGCGGACTTCGGCGCGGTCGGAGGTGGGGCCGGTCAGCTTTTCGCCGCGCGCCTGGGCGGCGGCTTCGTCGGCCGAGCGGGCGACATTGATGGTCACCTTGACCTCGACTTCCGGGTGCGGCGCCACCGTCACCGTATAGACGCCGATGGTCTTGATCGGCACGTCGAGCTGGACATGGGAGCGCTCGACCTTGACGCCCGAGGCGGAGGCCGCCTCGGCGATGTCGCGGGGGCTGACGGAGCCGTAGAGCTGACCCGATTCACCGGCCTGGCGGATGATGACGAAGCTCTTGCCGTCAAGACCCTTGGCCTCGGTCTCGGCGCCGGAGCGGCGCTCGGCGTTCTTCACTTCCAGCACGGCGCGGTCGCGCTCGAATTTGGCTTTGTTGGCCTCGGTGGCGCGCAGCGCCTTGCCGCGGCGCAGCAGGAAATTGCGGCCATAGCCGTCCTTGACCTTGACCACCTGGCCGAGATTGCCGAGCTTGCTGACGCGTTCGAGAAGAATGATTTCCATGATCTTCTCTCCTTATTTCAGCACATAGGGAAGCAAGCCCAGGAAACGGGCCCGCTTGATGGCCTGGGCCAGCAGGCGCTGCTTCTTGGCGGAGACCGCGGAAATGCGGCTCGGCACGATTTTGCCGCGCTCGGAAATATAGCGCATCAGCAGGCGGCTATCCTTGTAATCGATGGCCGGGGCCTTGTCGCCGGTGAACGGACAGCTCTTGCGCCGGCGGAAGAAGGGCCGGCGGGCGGGTTGATCGGTGCTCAACAGTTTGCCTCCACGATGGCTGCCGGCGCGTCGATTGCATCGTCGCGGCGCGGGCGGGAGCCGCGGTCGCCGCCGCCGCCACCGGCGCGATCGCCGCCGAAGCCGCGGCCACCGCCGCCGCCGAAGCCGCGGCCGCCGCCGCCGCCGAAGCCGCGGTCGTCGCCGAAGCCGCGCTCATCGCGGTCCTCGCGGCGGCGCATCTGGGCCGAGGGGCCTTCCTCGAGCTTTTCGACCTTGACGGTCATGAAGCGGACCACGTCCTCGTTGATCGACATCTGCCGCTCCATCTCGGTGACGGCGGCGGGCGGCGCATCGATGTTCAAAAGCGTGTAGTGCGCTTTCCGGTTCTTCTTGATGCGGAAGGTGAGCGACTTGACCCCCCAATATTCGGTCTTGGGAACGCTGCCGCCCCCGGCGGTGATGATCGCCTTGAACTGTTCGGTCAGGGCATCGACCTGGGCGTTCGATGCGTCCTGGCGCGCCAGGAATACGTGCTCGTAAAGAGCCATGTCGGGATAGCCTTTCATTGCGTTTTCGTGGCCTTCAGACATCCGGCGCAGAGCCTCTTCCGAACCTGGTTGAAAGGCTCGAAAGACCGGTCGACGAAAGAGCGGAGACACGGGAAGCCGGGGCGAACCCCTAAGCGCTAGTTGCGCTCCTTCCGTTCAGCCCCCAGCCGGGTACCAAAAGGCAGGCGGCTTATGGAGGAAATGGGGGGAGATGGCAAGGGGGAGAAGTTTCAGCCGATTTTGGGGCGTTGCATGAACCCAATGTGGCGCCTGGAATGAGCGCGC
>JANMQL010000417.1:0-17477 GCA_031370475.1 Hyphomicrobiales bacterium
GGGCGATCCGCAACGGGCTGCATGGGGCCGGCATTCCGGTCGAGAACTCCAAGGGCGAATGGGGGCCGGGGCAGGAGGAGATCAACGTCCGATATGCCGAGGCGCTGGAAATGGCGGACCGCCACGCCATCATCAAGAACGGCTGCAAGGAGATCGCCTACGGCCTCGGCAAGGCCATCACCTTCATGGCCAAGTGGGATTATGGCCTCGCCGGCAGTTCTTCGCACATCCACCAGTCCCTGTGGTCGGCGGACGGCAAGACGCCCTTGTTCTTCGACAAGGCAGGCGACCACGGCATGTCACAGACGATGAAGCATTATCTGGCCGGGCAATTGGCCCATGCCGGCGAGATCACCTATTTCCTGGCGCCCTATATCAACTCCTACAAGCGCTTCATGGCCGGCACCTTCGCGCCGACCCGGGCGATCTGGAGCTTCGACAACCGCACGGCGGGCTACCGGCTGTGCGGCGCCGATACCAAGGCGATCCGCGTCGAATGCCGTGTGGGCGGGGCCGATCTCAATCCCTATCTCGCCTTCGCCGCGTTGCTGGCGGCGGGCCTTGACGGCATCGAGAAGAAGATGGCGCTGGAGCCGGTGTTCTCCGGCGATGCCTATGACACGTCGAAGAAGCTGCGCGAAATTCCCAAGACGCTGCGCGAGGCGACGGCACTCCTCGACGGTTCGAAGCTGCTGCGCGGGGCGATGGGCGACGATGTGATCGACCACTACGTGCACACCGCCAAATGGGAGCAGTTCGAATACGACCGCCGCATCACCGATTTCGAATTGAAGCGCGGGTTTGAGAGATATTAAAAATACACTTGACACACACATGTGTGTTTGTTTATGGTTATCAGGTGGCTGCGGAGGCTGCGATGACCAAATACGAACCACTTGGAAAATTTCTGAGCGGGCAGTCGCGGGAGCGCATTCCGATGACTTTTGCCGAAATAGAGCGGCTTCTGAGCGCCAAGCTTCCGCCATCCAAGCAGCACCGGGCATGGTGGAGCAATAATCCCACGAACAACGTCATGACCAAGCAGTGGTTGGATGCCGGATACGAAACGGAATCCGTCGATATCGCCGGCGAGAAACTGGTGTTTCGGCGAGTACATGGGGCCGCTCCGGCCCGCCGGCCGGCCGGCGAACGGCATCCGATCTTCGGCTGCATGAAGGGACTGTTCACGCTCGCCGAGGGCTTCGATCCCGCAGCGCCCATGGACCTTGAACCCGGCTGGGACCGTAAATACCGGCCCGGCCGATGAAAGAAAGTCCCAGTCTCCTGCTCGATACCTGCGTTATGTTCTTTGCCGCCGGCGAAGAGCCGCTGCGGCCCGCCGCGCGGGCCGCGATAGAAGGCGCCGCCATCGCGCGGCGGCTTCTGGTGTCGCCGGTCAGCGCTTGGGAAATCGGGCTCCTGATGTCGCGGGGGCGTCTCAAGTCGCCCCTGTCGGCAATCGAGTTCTTCGAGCAGTTCGTCTTGCGCGCGGCATGCGCGGTCTGCGACGTCACTCCCGCCATCTTTGCGAATTCTTCGTTCCTGCCGAATTTCCCCAATCGCGATCCGGCCGATTGTCTCATGATTGCGACCGCCCGGGCTTTCGGATACACGCTCGTGACGCGGGACAAGACAATTCTGGATTACGGCGCCGAAGGTTACGTGAATGCGCTCGCTTGCTAGCGGCGGGCAAACCAATTAACAACGGGACGACACCATGACCCTTCCCAACCGCAATTTCAGCTATCCGACCTCCCTCAAATTCGGCGCCGGCCGCATCAAGGAACTGGCCGAGCATTGCAAGGCGAACGGCATCGCCAGGCCGCTGTTCGTCACCGATCCTGGGCTTGCCGCCATGCCGATGGTCAAGGCGATCGTCGACGACGTGAAGCGGGCCGGCCTGGCCATCTTAGTCTTCTCCGACGTTCGTCCCAATCCGATCGAGGCCAATATCATCGCCGGCGTCAAGGCCTATCAGGCCGGCCGCCATGACGGCGTCATCGCCTTCGGCGGTGGCTCGGGCCTCGACATCGGCAAGATGATCGCCCTGATGCACGGCCAGACTATCTCGGTGTTCGAGCTTGAAGACGTCGGCGACTGGTGGACCCGGGCCGACGCCTCGAAGATTTCGCCGATCATCGCCGTGCCGACCACGGCGGGCACCGGTTCCGAGGTGGGCCGGGCCGGTGTCGTCACCCATCCTATCACCCATGAAAAGAAAATCATCTTCCATCCGGCGATCATGCCGAAGGTGGCGATCCTCGATCCGGAGCTGACGGTGGGCCTGCCGCCGAAGCTGACGGCGGCCACCGGCATGGATGCGCTGGCCCATAATCTCGAGGCCTATTGCGCGCCCTTCTATCATCCGCTGTCGGCGGGCGTGGCGCTCGAAGGCATGCGGCTGGTCAAGGACAATCTCGCCAGGGCGGTCAAGAAAGGCACGGACCTCGACGCCCGCGGCCATATGCTTATGGCTTCCGCCATGGGCGCCACCGCCTTCCAGCGCGGGCTCGGCGCCATCCACGCGCTCTCGCACCCCTTCGGCGGCCTCTACGACGCCCATCACGGCCTGCTCAACGGCATCGTCATGCCCTATGTGGTGAAGGCCAACCGCAAGAAGATCGAAAAGGACATCGAACGGGCCGCCGCCTATCTTGGCATCAAGGGCGGCTTCAACGGCTTCCTCAAATGGATCCTGGCCCTGCGCAAGGAGATTGGCATTCCGCACAAGCTCGCGGACATCGGCATCGATGTGAAGCGTCTCGACCAGGTGGCGGCCATGGCAATCAAGGACCCCTCGGCCGGCGGCAACCCAATTGCCTTCAGCGAGAAGCAGTACAAGGCCCTGGCGCGCAAATGCGTGACCGGGGATTTGTGAGCTAACTCGCGAAGCGCACCGCGTGGACCGGCGGCAGGGTGTGACTCACCATCCGCCAGCTATCGCCCTGATCTTCCGTGACCCACACGCCGCCCGTCGTCGAACCGAAGGCGAGGCGATCGCCGGTTTCGTCGATGGCCAGGGCGTGGCGAAACACCAGGTCGTAGGCGTGTTCCTGCGGCAGGCCGCCCCGCAAGACATCGAAGCTCTTGCCGCCGTCGCGGGTGCGCGTCACCACCAGCTTGGCGTCGACGGGAATGCGCTTTTCATCCTTGATGCCCGGCACGAACCACGCCGTATCGGGATCGCGCGGATGCACCGCCACGCCGAAACCGAACGACGAGGGCGGAACATTCCTGACTTCCTGCCAGCTCTCGGAGGCATCGCGCGAAACATAGATGCCGCAATGGTGCTGCACCCACAAGCGGTCGGGCGCGCCGCGGCATTGCACCAGCATATGCGCGTCCTGGGTGCCCGGATCGTCGGCCTGGCCCTCGGGCATGTGATCGTAACGCATGCCGGAGGCCTTGCAGGTCCATGTGGCGCCGCCATCATGGGTCACCCACACGCCGCCGCAGGACACCGCCACCCGCACGGTTTTCGACGAGCGCGGATCGACGCAAATCGAATGGATGCCCGGAATATCGGCCCCGCCGCCCAGCCATTTGTTGCGCCCGGGATGATCCCACAGGGAGCGGATCAGCTCCCAGCTTTGACCCCGGTCGGGCGAACGGAACAGGCCGCCCGGCATGGTGCCGCACCACAGAACTCCGGGCTCGTCGGGCCCGCCCGGTTCCAGTGCCCAGATCAGTTGCGTGGTCCAGGTGACCGGCTTGCCCCAGCCATCGAGATCGACGAGCCCCTCGGGCTTCGGCGGATAGGCGGGGGCGGCGCATTCCTCCCAGGCGCCGCCGGGAGCCTTGCGGTGCAGCTTGACGCCGAAATGCCCGTGATTGAGGGCCGCATAGGACCAGCCGTCGCGGCGGTCATGCAGCGCAATCGTCACATTGTCGGCCAGAAAATCGGCGTGGCGGACGGCCCAGCCCGCCGCCCCGCGCCCAAGGGTGAACAGCCCCTTGCGTGTCGAAACCAGAATTTCATCGCTCATGAAGCTCCCCAGCTAACCGCCCGACAACGCCTGCAATACGAAAATTTCACTTGCCGCGGTCACCGGATCGGACAGTCCGACGCGGTCGCGCAGGCGCAATCCGTCCACCAGGATCGTCATATGCTTGCGAAGCGCCGCCTGATCGTCAAGCACATAGCCGCGCACCCGCTCATTGCCGGCGAACACGGCGTCGAGTACTTCGCGCACCGAAGCGCCGCCGGCGAAAACTTCGGGGCACTCGACATGCCGCCGCAAATTGCTGGTGAATACGACTTTAGCCATCGGTGACCGTCCTGCGCCGCAAGTGCCGCAAGACGGTCATTATGCCGCGAAAACCGGAGCCTAGACAAGCTCCATCGGCCGCTCGATCTTCACCGTCATGGCGTTCTCGAGCAGTTGCTTCACCGCGATCTCAACACCCGGCGGGAATTTCTGCAGCGAGACTTCCGCTCCGTTGCCGAAACGCACGCCGTCGCGATAGGAACCGGTGTCGAGACGGATGAAGACGGCGTCTTCATGCGCCTTCAGTCCGAACTCCTTGCGCAGCCCGGCGGGAATGCCGTCGATCCGCAAGGCCGTATCGCAGCTGAGGCAGACCGCCGTCGACGCATTGCTCGGCGAAGCCAGTCCGATGGTCCCGCTTGGGAACCGTGTCGTCACATAGCGCTCGCCTTCGCGCGCCGGGCGCGAACCGTAGACTTCAAGGGAATAGTCGCACATTGCTTCCTCCTGTAAGGATTAGCCGTGACGCCCCCCAGCCCGGGGCACGTCAACCCAATGTCTGCACGACAGATCGACATCATAGGAGCAAAGATGGCCGAGAATGAGGCGGAGGCCGCGACCGGCGCGATGCAAATGAACCGGCGGATTTTTCTCGTTGCCTGTCTCCTCGCGCCGCGCGCCGCGTCGGCCCATTCCTTCACGCGCGGCAACATTGCTATCGGCCATGCCTGGGCTCTGCCGTCGAACCTGAATGACGGGCAAGTTTTCTTTCCGTTGGTCAACAACGGCACGGAGCATGACGAACTCGTCGCCGCGCGATCGGATGTCTGCGGCCTGATCGAGCTCCGGCAGAACAACCGCTACGACGATCCACCGCTTCCTGCGATTTTGCTGGAACCCGGCAAGCCGGTGCCCATGCGGCCCACCGCGCGGCATCTGCGGCTCGTCGGGTTGACGCGGCCGCTCAAGATTGGCGAGAACTTCGCCGTCATCCTCGACTTTCTCAATGCCGGCGAAGCGGAGATCGAAGTGATGGTCGAGGAAAAGCCAGGCACATAATTGTAAGTTCCGGCATCAGCCCGCGAGGCAGGCGGCAAGGTTCGTGGCGAGATTGCGCAGAATTTGCGCATAGGCGGCCGGTCCCGGTTCAAGATCGGCGCCCAGGGGATCGAGAACGCTCGCGCGGGCGGCGCTGCCCTCCATCGCCGCGGCAACGAATTTTTCATCGAATTGCGGTTCGCGGAATGCGCAGACGGCGCCGGTCCCGGCGATCCGCCTGCGGATCTCGAGCAGCCGCCGGGCCGAGGGCGCGGCGGCGGAATAATCGGAAATGCTGCCCACGGCGTTGAGGCCGAAGCGTTTCTCGAAATATTGATAGGCATCGTGAAAAACAATGTAGGGCTTGGCCCTGATGGGAGCGAGAGTGGCCGCGATGTCCTCCGCCAAGGCATCGAGGGAGGCGTTGAATCTTTCGGTATTGGCCGCATAGATGGCGGCATTGGCGGGGTCGGCCTTGGCTAGTGCTACGGCAACCGCGGCCGCCATAGCCTTGGCGTTGCCCGGATCGAGCCAGACATGGGGATCGGCGGGCAGGCTTTCGTCTTCATCGCTGTTCCTCTCCCAGCCGCCGCCCTCGCGGATGGGATGGGTTGTCACACCGGGAGCCTTGGCCAGTTCGACGAAGACCTTGCCGTTGACCGCCTCGCCGGCGCTCAATTGACCAAGCTTCCGCTCGAGGCCGCCGCCCACGAGGAAGACGAGATCGGCCTTGCCAAGCCGGGCGATCTGGGACGGCGTGAAGTTCGCGGTGTGTTCCGATAGCCGGCCGGAAAGCAAGAGCTCCGGCTTTCCCGTTTCGCCCATCACCGCCGCGACGATGCTGTGCACCGGCATGATCGAGGCGATGACTTTCACTTCCGCTCGGGCTGGCAGGCTCGCCAGCAGACAGGCGAAGACAACGGCAAAAGCACATAACCAGTGTTTCATCCATGAATGTTATAATATAACATTTCGATGATCAAGCTCGAAGTACCGGATATGTGACCATCATTGAGTTGAACCCGGCGCCCAAGCCTGTCAGTTACAAGCCATGGACCTCAACGTATCGATCGGCGCCGCAATCCTGGCCGGGGTGATCAGCTTCCTCAGCCCCTGCGTGCTGCCGCTGGTGCCGCCCTATCTGTGCTTTATCGGCGGCACGTCGCTGGAGCAACTGGCGCAGCCCGGCGCCACGGCGGCGCTGCAACGGCGGCGCACCATGCTCGCGGCACTCATGTTCGTGGCGGGTTTCACCACCGTCTTCGTGGCGCTCGGCGCCAGCGCCTCGCTGGTGGGGCAATTGCTGCGCCAGCATCTGACGCTTCTCGGCCAGATCGCCGGCGTCGCCATCATCGTCATGGGCCTGCATTTCCTCGGCCTGTTCAAGCTCGGCCTGCTCAACCGCGAGGCGCGCTATCACGGCGCGGCGCGGCCGGCGGGACCGCTCGGCGCCTATGCCATAGGCCTCGCCTTCGCCTTCGGCTGGACGCCCTGCATCGGGCCGGTGCTGGCGGTCATCCTGTCGCTGGCGGCGAGCGAGCAGGATGTGGCCAAGGGGGCGGGGTTGCTCGCCGTCTATTCGCTGGGTCTCGGCATTCCCTTCCTGCTGGCGGCGGCGGGGGTGGGCACGTTTCTCGGCTTTCTGTCGGGCATGCGCAAGCACCTGCGCATGGTTGAGCAGGTCATGGGCGGTTTGCTGGTGTTGACCGGCGTCATGTTCCTCACCGGCGCCATGCAGAACATGTCCTACTGGCTGCTCGAACACTTCCCGTGGCTGGCTAATATCGGCTGAGCTCGATCGGCTTGCCGTGCGGCGTCGAACGCGCGGCGCGGTTCCATTCGCCGATGCGCCGCCGGAATTCGGCTGCCGTCATCAGCCCTTTTTTCTCGACCAGCTTTTCTAAAGCCGCCAGCCAGTTCTCATAATAGGGCGCGTCCGGTCGGGCGGCGATTTCGGCGCCCAGCATTTCGGCCCATTCGCTCCAGGCGAAGAGGCCCGCCTCGTTGAGCTTGACCGCCATGGCGAAGGCTTGGGCCTCCCACGGTTCATTGAAGACCGGGTCAGAGGGCTGCAAGATAAGGCTCCCAGAGATCGGCGTGGATGCTGTCGCGTGAGGAATTGCCCCAGACTTCACCCGCCCCGAAGCGCACGGTGTAAAGCCATTGCGGGTTCTCACCCCCGCCATGGGCATTGGAATCGGGAAACACATGGGCGCCGTGGACCGCGACAATCTCGCCGGCATGGCCGCGCAGATAGCGGGGCAGGCGGGTATGGCCCGTGGGATGAACATTGCGGGCGCGGACCTTGTCGCCAACGCGGAATTTCTGCGGAGCGGGGGCCTCGCGCACATATTCGCTGCGCGCCAGATGTGCCGCCGCCACATTCTGCGGCCGCAGCACCTGGGTTGGAGACGGCGGAGAGCCGGATACGCCCTTTTCGTCCAGCAGCTTCGCGAAGGCCGCCAGCCAGATTTCATAATAGGTGAGACGCAGATATTCCGCCGGCGGACGATTTTCGCAGGCGCTGCGGTCCTCATCCAGCGTCCAGCGGCCATGTTCGCCGGTCGCGACGACGAGAGCGAAGAGGCGTGCCTCCCAGGGGGCATGGAACACGGGCTCGTTGGGCTCCGGCAACACGGGCCCGAAACCCATCATGCCACCCATATCGTGGGCGCCGTTCATGGTGTCGCCTCGAGATAGGGCTCCCACAGGTCGATGTGGACATGGTCGGGGCCTTCATGTCCCCACAGTTCGCGGACCGAGAAGCGCACCGCATAGAGCCAGTGCGGATCGTCGCCTTTGCCGTGGGCGGAAGAATCGGGAAACACATGACAGCCGTGGACGCGGACGATCTCGCCCGCATGATCATGGGCGTAGCGCGGCAGGCGGGTGTGGCCTTGCGGGTGAATGTTCCGTATACGGATTTTATCGCCGGGCTTGAAGCGTGCCGGAGCCGGTGCGGAACGGTTCGCCGGCCCGCCTTTGGCGAGAACGCCCGCCACCATATCGGCCTTCAACACCCGCGCCACGCCGCGCGGCGGCTCGGCGGATTTGCCGGTGCGGATTTCATCGGCCGAGACCAGCCCGCGCTCGCCCATCAGCTTGATCAGGCCTTCCAGCCAGATTTCATAATAGCTCGACGACCAGTAGGTCAGCGGCGGCAGGGTCTCGCGGGCATGGCGCGAAGCGTCGATGTTCCAGGTGCCGGTGGCGCCCATGGCGAGAGTAAGAGCAAAGGCGCGGCGTTCCCATTCCTCATGAAACCGCGGCTCGCCGGCCTCCGGCGCTACCGGCCCGAAACCCATCATTCCGCCCATGTCCTGGGGACCGTTCATGCGGACGCTTTGGCCAGGCCGGTGCCGATCACCGCATCCCGGCTGACCATTGCCGCCAGCCGCTCCTCACTCCAGCCATCGGTTGCGGCGGGGCGCAATGGGATCACCAGATATCTCACTTCGGCGGTTGAATCCCAGACGCGAACTTCCACGTCTTCCGGCAGCTTCACGCCGAAATCGGCGAGCACGCCGCGCGGATCGAGGACGGCGCGCGAGCGATAGGGCGGAGATTTGTACCAGACCGGCGGCAGGCCGAGCACCGGCCACGGGTAGCAGGAGCACAATGTGCAGACCACCATGTTGTGGACCTGGGCCGTGTTGAACAGCGCCACCATGTGCTCGCCCTGGCGGCCCTGAAAGCCAAGCGAAGCAATGGCCGCGGTTGCGTCGCGCTTCAGCCAATCGGCGAAATCCGGATCGCACCAGGCCCTGGCGACGACCCGGGCGCCGTTGCGCGGGCCCACCTTCGTTTCATAGGTCTCGATCAGCACGTCCAAGGCGGCGGGATCGACATAGCCCTTCTCGACGAGGAGGGATTCGAGCGCCTTGACGCGCAGCGCCACGGGTGAGAGTTCCGAGCCTTGATGGTCGTGGTCGTGTCCGTCATGCGGCATTTGAGTTTTCCCCAATTGCCGCTAGCATAGCCGTCCTGGCGCTTGGGGAGAAGCGGGGCATGGCGAAGCTCGAGGGGATCAGGGCCTGCGTGTTCGATGCCTATGGCACGCTGTTCGACGTGCATGGGCCGATCCGCAAACACGCCGCCGAGATCGGGCCGAAGGCCGAGGAATTGTCGCGGCTGTGGCGGCAGAAACAGCTCGAATATAGCTGGCTGCGCAGCCTGATGGGGGTACATGCGGATTTCTGGCATGTGACCGGCGATGCGCTCGATTATGCGCTGGAAACTCTCGCCATCGACGATCCCGGCCTCAAGGACGAGCTGATGGCGCTCTATCTCAAGCTCGAGGCCTATCCCGACGCCAAGGAGGCGCTCGCCGCCGTCAAAAGCCGCAGCCTGATGACCGCCATTCTCTCGAACGGCAGCCCGTCGATGCTCGATTCGGCCCTGCGGGCCTCCGGCCTCGACCGGCATATCGATCTGGTCCTGTCGGTCGAGGATGTCGGCATCTACAAGCCGAGCCGCCGCGTCTACCGCCACGCCCAGCACAAGTTCCAATTGCCGGAGGCCTCGTCGATCTGTTTCGTCTCCGCCAATCCCTGGGATGCGCAGGGTGCCGCTCATTTCGGTTTCCAGGCAGTGCGCGTCGACCGCTCCGGGCTCAAGGAAGACCGCATCCCGGGAAAACCCGCCGCCGTGATCGCCGATCTCGCGGGACTGGCGGCGCTGTTGTAAGTTACGCTGGTGGACGAAATCCGACACTTGCTACCTACTTACACGAGTAACGGGGGCAGTCATCGGCGTCGGCTTAGGGCTAAGATCGGCGTAAAATACTTTTAGTGATAGAACATCGACAAGTCCGTTCATTCTGCGCATATTGGCGCGTCTCCTTGGGAGGACCTCCATGCCCAATCTCGACACCGGCAACACCGCCTTCATGCTGCTTTGCAGCAGCCTCGTCATGCTGATGACGCCGGGGCTTGCCTTCTTCTATGGCGGGCTGGTCAGCCGCAAGAATGTTCTGGCCATCATGATGCAATCCTATGTGTCGATGGGCTGGACCACCGTCATCTGGTTCGCCTTCGGCTATTCGCTGTGTTTCTCCGGCGATGTCGGAGGAGTGATCGGCAATCTCGACATGGCATTCCTGCACGGCATCACGCTGGCCACGCCCTCGCCCACTCCGGGCATTCCGCTCTACGTGCACGTTGCCTATCAGATGATGTTCGCCATCATCACCCCGGCGCTGATCACCGGCGCCTTCGCCAATCGCGTCTCGTTCAAGGCTTACATGGCCTTCCTGACCTTGTGGCTGGTGTTCGTCTACTTCCCCTTCGTGCACATGATCTGGGGTGGCGGCATCCTGCAAAAATGGGGTGTCCTCGACTTTGCCGGCGGCATTGTCGTGCACAATATCGCCGGCATGGCGGCGCTTGCCTCCATTCTCTATGTCGGCCGCCGGCGGGTCGCGGACGGCGGTGCCCATAGCATTCCGCTGGTGGCGCTGGGGACCGGGCTCCTCTGGTTCGGCTGGTACGGTTTCAACGCCGGCAGCGAGTTCCGGGTCGATTCGGTCACCGCCATCGCCTTCCTCAACACCGACGTCGCCGCATCTTTCGCCGCCATCACCTGGCTCGCCGTCGGCTGGTGGGTCGAAAAGCGGCCGAGCTTCGTCGGCCTGTTGACCGGCGCGGTGGCCGGTCTTGCAACGATTACGCCGGCGGCGGGCTACGTCTCGCCGGTCACCGCGATGATCATCGGCATCGCGTCCGGCGTCGTGTGCTACTATGCCGTGGCGCTGAAGAACCGGCTGCGCTGGGACGATGCGCTCGACGTGTGGGGCGTCCACGGGGTCGGCGGCGGTCTCGGCATTCTCATGCTCGGGCTGTTTGCCTCGACAAGTTTCAATCCCGCCGGAACCGACGGTCTTTTCGCCGGCAACGGTGCTTTCTTCCTCAAGCAGCTTGTCGCCCTCACCGGCTCTTCGTTATGGGCCTTTGTCTTCACTTATGGGATGCTGTGGCTCATCGACCGGGTTACACCGGTGAAAGTCGAGCAGGCGGCGGAGGAGGGCGGGCTCGATGCGGCGCTGCATGGCGAAACGGCCTATCTCACGGAGCAGTGATAACCGGCTGAAGCGAACGGAATTGAACGGAATTTTCATGCCTGGGCGGTGCCCTGCCGACAAGTAGATTTATGAACTGATGTTGCAGTTTGGCGAACTTAGGGCGGGGTGATTTCAGGAAGAACCGGTTGGCAGATTTTCCCTCCCCGCATGGAGCAGGGGAAAACCGGCCGATCCGGCCTAAACTCATCTTGGTTTAGAGTCTTTCCGATTCATACTAAGCGTATCCGGCATTTCGAAGATAGTTGGCGCACTCGGCCGGCGAGCAGGCTGCTGTTCCTGCCTGCCTGCTCACCGCCATTCTGTCGAACGGCAGCCCGTCCATGCTCGATTCGACCTAGCGGGGGGCATATCGATCTTGTCCTGTCGGTGGAGGATGTCGGCATCTACAAGCCGAGCCGCCGCGTCTACCGCCACGCCCAGCACAAATTCCAGCTCCCGGAGGCGGCATCGGTCTGCTTCGTCTCGGCCAATCCCTGGGACGCGCAGGGTGCGGCGCAATTCGGCTTCCAGGCGGTGCGCGTCGACTGTTTCGGGTTGAAAGACGACCGCATCCCGGGGAAACCCGCTGCCGTGATCGCCGATCTCGCGGGACTGGCGGCGCTGTTGTAAGTTACGCTGGTCGACGAAATCCGACACTTGGCTCCTACTTACACGCGCAACGCGGGGCGGTCATTGGCGGTCCCCATGCACAACGGCCGATCTTGCCAATGCCCGTTCACTGGGTGCAGTATGGACCTCAACAGGCAAGCCCGGATGAATATCGGATAACTTGAAGAGGGAAGCTGGAGGAGTGGTGCCATGACCCACAAAGGGAAGTGTTTCTGCGGTTCCGTCGAGTTTACAGCAACCGGTGAGCCGGTTGCGATGGGCTATTGCCACTGCAGCTCTTGCCGGGAGTGGTCCGCGGGCCCCGTCAACGCCTTCACGCTTTGGGCACCCACAAGCATAAAAGTAACAAAGGGTGCCGATAACATCGGGGTGTATCACCGGACCGACCGAAGTCTGCGCAAGTGGTGCAAGAAATGCGGTGGGCATCTTTTTACCGATCACCCAGGGTGGAACCTCATAGACGTCTACGCCGCCGTCATTCCCTCCGTGAAGTTCAAACCGGCGCTGCATGTCCACTATCAGGAGACGGTCCTGCCGATAAAGGACGGCTTGCCGAAGCAGAAGGACGTACCGAAGGAAATGGGCGGCTCGGGAGAGCTGTTGCCGGAATAGACCCTTCACGGCCTCCGGCAGGTTTTTGTGCGGCTTGGCCAGGAGGGATTCACCTTGAGGAGTTGAGCCATGAGCAACGCCGAAGTCGCGGTCGATCTCCCAAACCCATACGTCGATTTCTGGAACACCATTCTCGTACCCAAATTCGTTCGATGGCGCCATATCATTGTCGGTGGATTGACGCTCCACAGCGCCAAGATATTTCCCTCGCTCACGGTGCACGAGGGCGACAAGGTCGTCGATGCCGGCTGCGGCTTCGGCGATACGGCGATCCAGCTTGCCCGCCTGGTCGGCCCGACCGGATCGGTCCTTGCCGTCGACTGCTGCGACGGGTTCCTGGAATACGGGCGCCGCGACGCCAAGGCCGCGCGCGTTGCGAATATCACCTTCCTGGAAGCGGACGTGCAGGCCTATCCGTTCAAACCGGTCCACGATTTCTGCTTCTCGCGTTTCGGTACGCAATTCTTCGAGAACCCGGTGGCGGGCCTGCGCAACATGCGCGCCAGTCTCAAGCCCGGAGGTACCATGACAATGATCGTCTGGCGCGGTATCAACGACAATCCGTGGCTCGGTCTTGCGAAAAATATCGTGCTGCAATATCTGCCACCGCCCGATGAGAACGCACAGACTTGCGGACCCGGCCCCTTTTCCATGGCCAACACCGGCGTGGTGACCAAGCAGCTCGAAATCGCCGGCTACAAAGACATCGTGTTCGAGCAGATCGACGCGCAGGTGTTCGTCGGCAAGGATCTGGACGATGCTGCCGCCTTTCAGCTGGCGCTCGGTCCGGCTGGCGAGGTCTACCGGGAGGCCGGCCAGCTGGCCGAACGGCGTTACGACGAGATTGCCGCGGCGCTCAAGGCCGAACTCGCCGGATACCTGCGTCCGAACGGTGTCATAATGGATTCGAGTTCGTGGAAGGTGACGGCCAGGAATCCCGGGTAGACTAGGCCTAAACGGGCCAGTCGTCGTAACGGCGCACCAATGCTTGTTTCCGGGACGTTAGCGGCCGTCAAATGCGGCGGGCGGTGCTTTTGCGGTGGCCCGATTGCGCAAATTTAATTTTGCCCCGGCGGAAGCATCCCGGAAGCCTTCATTCGGCTTCCCGGTGCCCAGGCAAAATGGTAGCGTTCACACCGATCCTTGGTCATCCGGGGTATGTCGGATCACCGGGAGCTGCGACAACGGAGGGAGCCATGACCGCTTACAATGTTGTGCGTTTCGAGGTGAAGCCGGGCCAGGAACAGGCGTTCATCAATGCCCACAAGAATGCGCCGGCGATCGAAGGCATGCTTGACGGCGTCCTGATCAAGACCGGCGACCGCACCTATTGCGTCATCGGCAAGTGGGATAATTCCGACAAGCTCGCTGCCGCCCGGCCCAAGATGATTGCCATGCTCGACAGCTTCCGCGGCATGCTCGAAGATTTGGGTGGCGGTCTCGGTGTAACCGATCCGGTGTCCGGAAGCGTGGTCGTGCAGATTTCCACGCGGAAGGGCTGAGTTTCGTCACAGCGCCGGATTGCTTCGCGGGACATCCGGCTACGGATTGGCTGTGTCGAAAGAAAGAATGTCCCGGGAATCGGAGCGATATTGTGCCGGCGGAATCCCATCGGCGGCGCCAGAACAACAAGGCACAAAAATCCTTATCGCAGGCGTGACGGGCTGGGCAGGAGACGGGCATGGTTGAATCTCGGAAAAACAATCCCATCCACAGACTGACGATCGCCGCGATCGAGGCCTCGCTGCGAAACATGGCGCAGATGATGGACAAGGCCGAAAAACATGCCGCGGAGAACAAGATCGGACTGGATGTGTACCTGCAGGCGCGCCTCTATCCCGACATGTACAATCTGCTGCAGCAGCTCCAGTACGTCTGCTATATCGCCGTCGATTTCGCGAAGCACTTTTCCGATGCGCCCGCGCCGCATGTGGGCTACGACGAGACGACATGGCCGGAATTGCGCAAGAGCCTCGACACGGCGGCGGACTATCTTCATGCAATCCCCGCGGCGCGTGTGGCGGAGCAGGCGGCGAAGATCGTGCCGCTTTTCTACGATGACGCCGAGGGCATGACGGCGGTGGATTATGCCGCGGCCGTGACCATCCCGGATTTCCATTTCCACATGGCAATCGCCTACGCCATCTTGCGTCATAACGGCGTATCGCTCGGCAAAGCGGATTTCCTCGGCAAGCAGGATACCGTCGCGCTGACACCCGGACCGCGTTGAAACGGATTTCGCGCGCCCTATCGTCGGTGCGGTCATTCCTGGAAGTTGAAATGACCTTGGCGCATTAATTTTGGCTCTGTCATGTTTGGACGGCGCCAATCCCAAGTCCGCACCGGGTCATAAGCCGAGCCTCGAAGCATGGCCGTGCGAAAGGTTTTTTTAGAATCTTGTCAGGCGATCCGCCGGGCGGGGCCGCCGGCGGCGGCGTGCTGGCGCACGGCATTGCCGAAAGCCTCGAACAGCTTCACCGAATCGGGATTGTCACGGGCCTTGTATTCGGGGTGCCACTGGGCGCCGAAGGCGAAGCTATGGGCGCCCTTGACCGAGACGGCTTCGATGATCCCGTCGGGCGCCGTCGCCTCGACGATCAGTCCCGGCGCCAGTTTCTTGACGCCCTGGCGGTGCACCGAATTGATCATGGTCTGGCGCTTGCCGAGAATGCGATCGAGCATGCCGCCCGGCGCAATGGCGATGGCATGGCGGGGGCCATAGCGCACATCGGTGTCGTCGGACTGGGCGGCGCGATGGTCGAGGCGTCCTTCGCCGCGCTGCAATTCGGCCTCAAGACTGCCGCCCAGCGCGACGTTGAGTTCCTGGAAGCCGCGGCAGATGCAGAACAGCGGAATGCCGCGCTCGATCACCGCCTTGATCAGCTTCAGCGTAATTGCGTCGCGGGCATGGTCGTAGGGCTCGTGGTCGGCCGAGGGCGGTTCGCCGTAATGGGGCGGATGCACATTGGTGACGGCGCCGGTCATCAGGATGCCGTCGAAATGATCCAGCATCCGGTCGAGTTGCAGGGCATCGATCATCGCCGGAATCATCACCGGAGTGCAGCCGGAGACTTCGGCGACGGCGCGGACATATTTGTCGCCGAGAGAATGGAACAGCAGTCCGTGATTTTCGTAGGTGTCGGCGGGAAGGCCCACGAGGGGCGAAAGGGCGGTCATCGGGCGGAGCCTTGCGGTTGGCGGCAACTGGCGTCTAGATAGCGCAAAGCTCCTAAGAAAGTCCAATTCATGGCCCCCGTCATTGCCGCCCGCGACCTGTTCGACTTGACCGGCGAGGTGGCGCTGGTCACCGGCGCTTCTTCCGGCCTCGGCGCCCGGTTCGCCGAAGTGCTGGCCGGTCATGGCGCCAAGGTCGTGCTGGCGGCGCGGCGCAAGGACCGGATTGCGGCGCTGGCGGAGCGGATCGGCAAGGCCCACGCCTTGGCCCTCGACGTCACACGGTCCGAGACCTTCCCAGCCGCATTCGACGAGGCCGAAGCAAATTTCGGACCGGTGACATTGCTGATCAACAATGCCGGCGTCGCCGATGACGGCAGGTTCCTCGACATCGGTGCGGACGAGTGGGAACGGGTGCGGCAGACCAATGTCGATGCCGTCTGGCACCTGTCGCAGCTCTTCGCCAAGCGGCTGATCGCGGCGGGCAGGGACGGCGCCATCGTCAATATCGCCTCGATCCTGAGTTATCGGGTCACACCGGGGGCGGCTGCCTATTGCGTCAGCAAGGCGGCGGTCTTGCAGATGACCAATGTGCTGGCGCTGGAGCTTGCCCGCCACAAAATCCGGGTCAATGCCATAGCGCCCGGCTACATTGCCACCGAGATGACGCAAGACTTTCTTGCCACCGCCGCCGCCGAAGACTTGCGCAAGCAGATTCCGATGCGGCGCATTGGCGATCCCGCCGATCTCGACGGTGCCCTGTTGCTGCTGGCGTCGCGGCGTGCTTGCGCCTTCATGACCGGCTCGACCATCGTGGCAGATGGTGGCCACATGACAAATTTCCGGTAGGTTTCCATGGATTTCTCACTGCCGCCCGAAATCGAAGCGCTGCGCCTGAAGGTTAGGGAATTCGTCGCCGCTGAGGTTGTGCCGCTCGAGACGCGCCAGGACTTCTATGACGCCTTTGAGAACATCGATCTGGCAGTGCTCGACCGGCTGCGCGCCAAGGCAAAGGCTGCGGGCCTGTGGGCGCCGCAAATGCCGAAGGTGCGCGGCGGCCTCGGACTCTCGATGACCGGCCGGGCGGTATTCTACGAGGAGGCCAACCGCTCGATCTTCGGCCCCGCCGCTTTCAATTGCGCCGCCCCCGACGACGGCAACATGACGGTGCTCGACAAGGTCCTGAAAACCGAAACCGAGAAGGACGAGTGGCTGCAACCGATCGTCGACGGCAAAATCCGGTCTTCCTTCGTCATGACCGAGCCGCATCCGGGTGCGGGCTCCGATCCCGGCGGCATGATGCTGACCAGGGCTGAAAAGCGCGGCGCCAAATACATCGTACACGGACGAAAATGGTTCATCTCGGGTGCCGCCGCGGCCTCGCATTTCATCCTGATGGCGCGCACCTCGGACGATCCGCGGCGCGGCCTCTCCGCCTTCCTCTATCACAAGGACCAGCCCGGCTGGCGCATCGTGCGGCGCATTCCGATCATGGCGCCGGAAGAACATGGCGGGGTGTGCGAACTGGAATTCAACGGTCTCGAAATTCCCGAGGCGCACCGTCTGCTCGAGGAGGGCGACGGACTGCGCCTCACCCAGATGCGGCTCGGACCCGCCCGCCTCACCCATTGCATGCGCTGGCTGGGGCTGGCCAAGCGCTCGCTGGAAATCGCCCAAGACTATGTCAGGGAACGCCAGGCTTTCGGCGCGGCGCTGGGTAGCCGCGAGAGCGTGCAGATGATGCTGGGCGAAGTGGC
>JANMQL010000002.1:0-6739 GCA_031370475.1 Hyphomicrobiales bacterium
CCACCTTTCAGGATGGTCTGGATGTTCTTCCAGCGCGGATCGCCGGAATAATCCGTGCACGAACCGTCTTCGCGGCATTTGATCGTATTGCCGGTGACGAGATTGCGGCAGCCGAAATCGCCTTGCGTGGCGTCGAGGCCCCAGCCCTGGCCGTCGGCGCCGAGCTTGGTGCAAGCCTCGGCAATGAGCTCGCGCGAAGACTGATAGGCGATCGGCGCGAAACTGGCGAAGACGGGCGAGGCAAATCCGAAAATTGCGGCGGCGGCGATAAGAATGCGTCTGGTCATGGTCTACCCCTTTGCTGTTGCATGGGGTTCTAAGCCCGGCCACCTGAACGGCGGCGCAACGGGCCTGTCAGCGGCGTTTCAGGCTCATGTCAAATATGTGGCGTAGAGGTAAACAAGAATGGCGGCGGCCAGAAACCAGCCGAGCACCCGGGCGATGCGGCGGCCGAGAGCCTCGATGCGGTCCTCCACCGGCGGCGCGGGAGAGGGCTTCTCCGCCTCATCGTCGCGGCTCATTGGGCGCCCCTTTCGATCGCTTCGATATCGGCGTCGGAAAGCCCGAAATGATGGCCGATCTCATGCACCAGCACATGGGTGACGACGGTGCCCAGGGTCTCCTCGTGCTCGGCCCAATAGTCGAGGATGGGGCGGCGGTAGAGAAACACCATGTTGGGCAGGCGGCCGGTCTCGGCCACGGCCTGGTCCTGGGCGAGGCCGATGCCCTGGAACAGGCCCATGATGTCGAAGGGCGTCTCCGCCTGCATGTCATCGAGTATTTCGTCGCTGGGAAAGTCTTCGATGCGGAAGACGATATCGCCGCACAGCGCCCGGAAATGGGCGGGAAGCGCCGCAAAGGCGGCGGCCGCAAGGCTTTCAAAATCGGCGATGGAAGGTGCCGCGAGACCGGAAAGGCCGCGGGCCGTCATGCCGGCGGCTTACTGGCAGGAGACGAAACAGGCGCCGGGATTTTCCGTCATGGCGCGAACCGTGGTGAAGCCGGCCATGCCGCCGGTGGCGAGGGTGAGCAACACCAGACCCAAAAGCACGCGGCGCAGGAACCTGGCATCGGCTTGAACTGTCTGACCCACCCGGCAACTCCCATAAAATTGCGGCAAACGAATCAACCTATGATTCACGCTAGCCGCGCGCCGGTGAACTAAAGCTTAATGAGTCGTTCAACAATGGTTAACTGCGTAAATAATTAATGAAATTTGCGCACATCGACGAAATGTCCGGCGAGCGCCGCCGCCGCCGCCATTTGCGGTGAAACCAGATGGGTGCGGCCCCTGTAGCCTTGGCGGCCCTCGAAATTGCGGTTCGAGGTGGACGCACAGCGCTGGCCGGGCTTCAACTGGTCGGGGTTCATGCCGAGGCACATGGAACAGCCGGGCTCGCGCCATTCGAAACCCGCCGCCTTGAAGATTTTGTCAAGACCTTCGGCCTCGGCCTGGGCCTTCACCAGGCCCGAGCCCGGCACGATCATGGCATAGGCAAGCGAGCCCGCAATCTTCTTGCCCTCGACGATCTTCGCCACATTGCGCAGATCCTCGATGCGGCCATTGGTGCAGGAGCCGATCCACACCACATCGAGCCCGATATCGGTGATCTTCTGGCCGGGCTTGAGGCCCATATATTCAAGGGCCCGCCATTTCGACTGGCGGCGGCCCTCGTCGGTAATGTCGTCGGGATTAGGAACGGCACCCTCGACCGAGACCACATCCTCGGGGCTCGTTCCCCACGAAACGATGGGGGGAAGATTGGCGGCGTCGAGCTTGACGACACGGTCGAAATGGGCGCCCTCATCCGTGTGCAGGCTATCCCAATAGCGCCGCGCCGCATCCCATGCCTCGCCCTTGGGCGCCATGGGGCGGCCCTTGAGATAGTCGCAGGCCTTGGCATCGGGGGCGATCATGCCGGCCCGGGCGCCGCCCTCGATCGACATGTTGCACACGGTCATGCGGCCTTCCATGGAAAGGCCGCGGATCGCTTCGCCGGCATATTCGACAACCGAGCCGGTGCCGCCCGCCGTGCCGATCTGGCCGATGATGGCGAGGATGATGTCCTTGGCGGTGGCGAAGGGGGCGAGCTTGCCGTCCACCTCGACCTTCATGTTCCTGGCCTTCTTCTGGATCAGGGTTTGGGTGGCCAGCACATGCTCGACCTCCGAGGTGCCGATGCCGTGGGCGAGCGCGCCAAAGGCGCCATGGGTCGAGGTGTGGCTGTCGCCGCAGACGATGGTGGTGCCGGGCAGCGTGAAGCCCTGTTCGGGCCCCACCACATGGACGATGCCCTGGCGCTTGTCGTGCTCGTTGAAATACCGGATGCCGAAGTCCCTGGCGTTCTGGGCCAGGGTCTCAACCTGGATGCGGCTTTCCGGCTCGGCGATGCCGTGGCTGCGGTCGGTGGTCGGCACATTGTGATCGACGACGGCCAGGGTGCGCTCGGGATGGCGCACCTTGCGCCCCGCTAGGCGCAGGCCCTCGAAGGCTTGGGGGCTCGTCACCTCATGCACCAGATGCCGGTCGACATAGAGCAGGCAGGTGCCGTCAGCGGCCTTGTGGACCAGATGATCGTCCCAGATCTTGTCGTAAAGGGTGCGCGGGGCTGGCATGTCCGATGTCCAATGCGGGGTTTGACGGGTATTTAGCGATTGCCGAGCGCGAGTCAAAGCCCAATCAAGTATGTGAGAATTAACGAGCCTTGGCCGCCCTGATGGAATAGGAAAGCGGCAGGCGCGGAAAGCCTTCCGGCAGCACCCACATGCGGCGCTTGCCTTCTTTCGGCACCATGACCGGCGCGAACTGCCAGGGAAGCTCCTCGTGTTCGTGCAGGTAATCGAGCGTCAGCCCCGCGCCGATCACGGCATTGATCACGTCACTCAAGGGATGCAACCATTCATGCGTCACCGCATGGGCGATCTTGGCCGTGTCGCCCGTATAGGTCGTCGCCTCGCTCATGGTGAGGGGCTTGTCGATCGGTGTTCGCCAATTGTAGGCGGGGCGCAGTCCCGGATCCTTCTCGTCCAGCGTCATGAGCGAGGGGTGACCCTCCAGCAGGTAAAGCGCGCCGCCGGGTTTAAGCAGCGACGCGACGACTCTTGCCCATTGCGCAATATCCGGCAACCAGCCGATGGTGCCCCAGGTCGAATAGACCAGGTCGAAGTCGCCCTCGATCAGTTGGCGGGCGTCGTAGACATCGCCGTCGGCAAATTTTGCATCGAGCTCGGTCTTGGCCTGAAGCTGGCGCGCCGCGGCGATGGCGGCGGGCGAGAAATCGAGCCCCACGCAGCTCGCGCCGCGCCGCGCCAGGCACAGCGTATCGATGCCGAAATGGCATTGCAGGTGGGCGATGCGTTTGCCCGATACATCGCCGATTTCGCGGTCCTCAATATCGTGGAGATTGTCTTCGCCGCGCAGAAAAGCCGCGACGCGGTAGCCGCCGGCCTCGTCCTTGACATGGATGGCGGCGCGGTCGTCCCAGTTCCGGCGGTTCTGCTCGAAGTAATCCTGCATCGATCCCCCAAAAGCAAACGGGCCGGAGTTACCGGCCCGCGAATTCATCCGTTGCCGGAAGATTATGCGTCGGCGTCCTTCGCCGGAGCCGCGGCAACGAGGCCGAACGCCTTCTGTTTCTCGGCGATGCGGGCCGATTTGCCGGTGCGGCCGCGCAGATAATAGAGCTTGGCGCGGCGCACCTTGCCGCGGCGCACCACCTTGATCGAGTCGATCAGCGGCGAATAGACCGGGAAAACGCGTTCCACACCTTCGCCATAGGAAATCTTGCGAACCGTGAAGTTCTCGTTGATGCCGCCGCCGGAACGGGCAATGCACACGCCCTCATAGGCCTGGACGCGGCTGCGGTCGCCTTCGACCACTTTCACATTGACGATGACCGTATCGCCGGGCGCGAATTCGGGCACGGCGCGCTTGGCGGCGACGATGGCGACCTGCTCTTTTTCGAGCTGCTCGATGATATTCATGGAACTCTATCCTTTTGGGGTTGCGCGGCTATAGCGCCTGCGGTTGAGAAAATCAAATCTTTCCCGTGGAATGCCTGTCCCACAGGTCGGGGCGCCGCGCCCGGGTCAGCTCCTGGCGCTTCCGGCGCTTCCAAAGGGCGATCGCCTGGTGGTCACCCGACAGGAGAATCTGAGGTATTTCAGCACCTTCCCAGATATTGGGTTTGGTGTAATGGGGGTGCTCGAGAAGTCCGTCCTCGAAACTCTCCTCCGTGCCGCTCTCGGCCTTGCCCATGACGCCGGGCAGGAGCCGCACCACCGCATCGAGCAGGGCAAGCGCCGCCGGCTCACCGCCCGACAGCACGAAATCACCGAGCGAGACTTCGCGAAGCCCGCGTTTCTCAATCACCCGTTCATCGACGCCCTCGAAGCGGCCGCAGATAATCATCATGCCGGATCCCGCCGCCAGTTCCTTGACGAGGCCCTGGGTCAGCGGCTCGCCGCGCGGGCTCATCAGCAGCCGTGGGCCCCGTTGCGGCACGGCATCGATGGCCGCGGCCAGGACATCGGGCTTCATCACCATGCCAGGCCCGCCGCCGGCGGGGCTATCATCGACGGTGCGGTGCCGGTCGGTGGCATGGCCGCGGATGTCGCGCACATCCAGCGACCAGAGCCCCTGTTCCAGCGCCTTGCCAGCCAGCGAGGCCCCAAGCGAGCCCGGAAACATCTCGGGGAAAAGGGTGAGAATTGTTGCATTGAATGTCATTTATCCAGCCGTCATCCCGGCGAAAGCCGGGACCCATTGCTCCGCACAAAGATTGCCGAAGTATTGCGCCCGGTCCGTCCGTGCGTCCCGGCTTTCGCCGGGATGACGGTTCTAGGATTGGCGCAATTCTTCATCAAGAAATCCTTCCGGCAGGTCGACCACGATCCGTCCGCCTTCCATATCCACTTCGGTGACGAAGCCCTTGGCGAAGGGAATGAGCACCGTATCCGTCCGCCCCTCCAGCTTTACGTCGAGCAGATCGCCGGCGCCGTAGTTCTGCACGGCGATCACTTCGCCCAGCCTTGCGCCATTGCTGACCACCGCCAGGCCGATGAGATCGCGGAGATAGATTTCGCCCTTCCCCGGATTCGGCAACCGCTCGCTGCCGACGAAGAGTTCCGTGCCTTTCAAGGCTTCGGCCCGGTCACGGTCGGTCACGCCCTTGAGGATGGCGATGAAGCCATCCTTCCCGGGCCGGAGCTTGACGATCTCGAAGCTCTCGCCCGCGCCGGCCGCAAGCGGACCAAAGCCGGCGATGGCCGAGGGATCGGCGGTGAAGCTCTTGAGCCTCACCTCACCCTTGACGCCATGTGCCCCAATGATGACGCCGACCGATACCATCCCTTTGTCGTCACCCCGGCGAAAGCCGGGGCCCATTTCGCCGCTTGATGCTTGCGGACCGATGGTTCCCGGCTTTCGCCGGGATGACGGAATTGGGGAAAATGTCATGGGCTCCGATGCGCGGGTTAGCTTTGCGGCACCGCGGCGGCTTCGGCGGCCTTGGCGGCGGCTTCGGCAACCTTGGCGCTGGCGTCGGCCTGGGCCTTCTCGCGCTCGAGGCGCTTCTTGCCCGGCTTCGCCTTGTTGGGATTGTTGCGGGCTTCACGCTTCATGAGCCCCGCCTTGTCGAGGAAGCGCAGCACCCGGTCGGTCGGCTGGGCGCCCTTCTTCAGCCATTGGGCGGCCTTTTCGGCGTCGAGCTGCACGCGCTTCTCGTCGGTCTTGGCCAGCATCGGGTTATAGGCGCCGACCACGTCGATGAATTTGCCATCGCGCGAGGCGCCGGCATCGGCGATCACGATATGGAAATAGGGACGCTTCTTGCTGCCCGCCCGCGCGAGCCTGATCTTTACGGCCATGTCTCATTCACTCCTTGTGGTTCGAGATTAATGTAAGTTTCTCTAGTCTAGACATCGGTCTTCAGCCTTTCCCATTCCTTCTTCAGCACCGCTCTGGCTAGCTCGTGTATCCGTGGTTTTTGTTTTACGAGCTCATATTGCTCATCAACGTATTGCTGCATTTTCTTGATGAGCTCTTCGTGTTCTGGTTCTTTGCCATTGAGACAGAGAATTATGTAAGAGTTGTGCCGAGCTACTTCTTCGGTGAATTGCATATATTTCTCGCGCCACTCGCGAGCGAGTTGAATGTTTTTTGACTTATTGCTGTAAACTTCGAGCCGTTGTTTCGCTGTGGCTCTGCGATATGTTGCGGCCGTAAACTCGGCAAGATGTGTCCTCAAATTTTCAATCCACTCCTTCCGAAATTCGGCAAGCTTTTGTTTCCGCTGAATCTGCAAAGAGCGATGAGAGAAGTAAACTGCTCCCAATGCAGCAATGAGAGTTGCACTGTTGAGTAAGGTATTCGGCCAGTCGACTGCCATGTAGACCTCACTCATTTCTTCTTCCCCGGAAGTCCGGGAAATCCTCTGAAGGGTGCGCCACCCAGGCCCGGCAATGAGCCCAAGCCTGGAAGCTTGCCGCCCCCAAGTCCGGGCAAGCCCGCCGGCATTTGCGGCAATGTGCCGCCCTTCATCATGTCCTTGAGATCGGCGGGAATGGCGTCGGGATTCATCGCCCCCAGTTCCGCCTGCATCCTTTCGATTTCGGCTGCATCGGGTGCGGCCTTGCCGCCGAACATCTTGCCGAACAGGCCCTTGCCCTGGCCCATCTGCTTCATCATGGCGGCCATTTGCAAATGCATCTTGAGCAGGCGGTTGATCTCCTCGACCTT
>JANMQL010000035.1:0-1754 GCA_031370475.1 Hyphomicrobiales bacterium
CCGAAGTGGTGCGCGATCTCTATCGCTCCGAGCGCCAGCCCGAACAGTCCTATTCCGAACGCCAGCTCTTCGAGCAGGCGCTCGAGCGCATGGCCCGCGAAGTCGCCGCGGTGCGCAAGATCGACGACGACCAGTCGATCAAGGAGCTCGGCGAATATCTCGTCAAGAACGCCAGGCGCCCGCCGGTGCCGGGCGAGAAGACCGAGGAAGAGACACCCGCCGAAGAGGCGGCATAAGAATCATTCTGCATCGAACGAAAAGCCCGGGTTCATCGCCCGGGCTTTTTTGTGCCCGGACGCCGGGTTCGGCCACGATCAGAAGACCGTGACCACGGCCCCCACTTGCACATGCCGGTAAAGCTCGGAAACGTCTTCATTGAGCATGCGGATGCAACCCGACGACACCGGCTTGCCGATCGAGGCGGGCTCGTTGGTGCCGTGGATGCGATAGATCGAGGATCCCAGATAGATGGCGCGCGCGCCCAGGGGATTATCGCGGCCGCCGGCCATGTAGTCGGGCAGTTCCGGACGCCGCTTCCGCATCTGTTCCGGCGGGCGCCAGGCGGGCCATTTGACCTTCAGACTCACCCGATGGGTGCCCGACCACTCATAGCCCCGCTTGGCCGCCGCGATCCTGAATTTCACCGCCTTGCTGCCGCCGATCACATAATACAGCGTAAAATTCCGCGTATCGATGACAATCGAGCCCGGCGCCATATTGCTTGCATAGGCAGTGATCTTGCCGCGCGCGAAGCCGGGCACGGCCGCCCTATTGGCCGGAACGGCGGGCGGCACCAGAACCACGCCCTGTCCCCAGGGCCGGAGTTCGGCCCCGGCCGGAGCGATGGCGGCGGCGCCGGCAAGGACCGCGCCGGCCAATACGCCAAGACTGATTTTGTGCAACATCGATGCTCTCCCCGGCGCCCTGCGGCGCCGGCTGAATGTGGTCGGGTTGGGGAAAGGCCGGACTGAGACCGGAACGGCGGGGTGGCATCATGCCTCGAACCCGCAAGGCGGAGCCGATCTGCCGTGCGTCGTCAATACGACGAACAGATTGCCGTTGCCTGAGCCGCCATGCGGCATTTTTCGTCTAAATGGAATTGAAGGGGCAAGCCCGCCTCACGCCAGGAGCTTGCGCACCGCCTCCCGCCAGCCGGCATATTTGCGCTCGCGCAATTTCGCATCCATTTTCGGCAAGAAGCGTTTCTCCAGCCGCCACAGCTTGGCGAATTCCTCCGGCGGCGGATAGAGCCCCGTCTGCAGCCCCGCCAGATAGGCCGCACCCAGCGCCGTGGTCTCCAGCACTTTCGGCCGGTCGACGGGGGCGGCGAGAATGTCGGCGAGGCGTTGCATGGTCCAGCCGGAGGCGGTCATGCCGCCATCGACGCGCAGGATGGTTTCGCTGGCCGCGCCCCAATCCTTGCGCATTGCCTCGAGCAGGTCGCGGGTCTGGTAACACACCGCTTCCAGCGCCGCGCGCGCCAGTTCCTTGTTGGTGGTGGCGCGCGTCAGGCCGAACAGGGCGCCGCGCGCTTCCGCGTTCCAGTAAGGCGCGCCGAGGCCGACGAAGGCCGGCACGAGATAGACGTCCTGCCTGGCATCCGCCGCCTGCGCCAGTCTGCCCGTCTCGGCGGACGTCTTCACTACCCTGAGTCCGTCGCGCAGCCACTGCACCGCCGCACCGGCGATGAAGATGGCCCCCTCCAGCGCATAGCTGCGCTTGCCGTTCAGTTGATAGGCCACCGTGGTGAGCAG
>JANMQL010000083.1:0-6527 GCA_031370475.1 Hyphomicrobiales bacterium
GACTCATGGCGAATTCGATCGCCGAATCGGCGTCGGCGAATGCCTTCACCCGGTAGCCGCAATCGGTCAGCAGATCGGCAACGCTCGACAACAGATCGACGTCGTCGTCGAGGACCAGAATATCGATCTGCTTTTCGCTGGTTGCCATGCGGCACCTCTCCACTCGCTTGAGGCGCCAGTTAAGCCCTGTCAGTCTTTAATTTGTCTTAACGGCCGCGGCGAATGTCCTGCAATCACGCATGGATGGCGCGATTTGCCACGGCAAGGGCGGCCTCTTTCACGGCTTCGGACAGGGTGGGATGGGCATGGCAGATGCGGGCCAGATCCTCGGCCGAGCCGCCGAATTCCATCACCACGGCCACCTCATGGATGATCTCGCCGGCCTGGGCCCCGACGATGTGGCAACCCAATAGGCGGTCGCTGCGGGCGTCGGCCAGAATTTTGACGAAACCGTCGGTTGTCCGGTTGGCCTTGGCCCGGCCATTGGCGAGAAAGGGGAATTTGCCCACCCGGTAATCGATGCCGGCGGCCTTCAGTTCCTCCTCCGTCTTGCCTATGGCCGCTACTTCCGGTGAAGTATAGACGACGCCCGGAATGCAATCGTAATTGACGTGACCCTCTTGTCCGGCGAGCTGTTCGGCAACCGCGATACCCTCGTCTTCCGCCTTGTGGGCCAGCATGGGGCCGCGCACCGCGTCGCCGATGGCATAGACATTCTTGAGCGTGGTTTCGAAACGGTTACCGATTTCGATGCGGCCCCTGGCGTCGCGCTTAACGCCCGATTCATCAAGTCCCAAGCCTTCCGTGTAGGGCACGCGGCCTATGGCAACGAGCACCGTATCGGCCTCGACGGTCTCCGCCGCCCCGCCAGCCGCCGGCTCCACCGAGAGGGCGACTTTTTCCTTAAGCTTCGCCGCCGCCGTCACCTTGGATGAAAGCCGGAACTCGAAGCCCTGCTTCTGCAGCAACCGCTGGAAAGCCTTCGCCACCTCAAGGTCCATGCCGGGCAGGATACGGCCGAGATATTCGATGACCGTAACCTTCGAGCCGAGCCGCGCGAAGACCGAGCCGAGCTCAAGCCCGATGACACCGGCGCCGATCACCGCCAGATGGCCCGGAACTTTTTCAAGTTCGAGCGCCCCGGTGGAAGACACGATCCGCTTTTCGTCGATGTCGATGCCCTTGAGGCGCGCCACATCGGAGCCGGTGGCGATCACGATATTTCTGGTCTCGATGGTCTGGCCCGTCACATCGACCGCGCCGCCGCCGAGGATTTTTCCGGTGCCGCGGAACACCGTCACCTTGTTCTTCTTGAACAGGAAGTCGATGCCCTTGGTGTTGCCGTCGATCGCTTCCTGCTTGAAGGCCATCATGCGCTTGAGATCGAATGTGGGTGCCGCATCGATGCCCATGGCGGCGAAGGAATGCCGGGCTTCGGCATAGCGCTCCGAGGCATGCAGCAGCGCCTTGGATGGAATGCAACCGATATTGAGGCAGGTGCCGCCATGGGCGGCGCGCTTCTCGACCACGGCCACCTTCATTCCAAGCTGCGCCGCCCTGATGGCGCAGACATAGCCGCCGGGCCCGGTGCCGATGACGGTGAGATCGAATTGCTCGGCCATGCTACAAATCCAAAACCGCCCGCTGCGGGTCTTCGAGGCCTTCCTTGACGCGGACCAGGAAGGTGACGGCTTCCTTGCCGTCGACGATGCGGTGATCGTAGGAGAGCGCCAGGTACATCATCGGGCGGATCGCCACCTGGCCGGCAACCGCCACCGGCCGCTCCTGGATCTTGTGCATGCCGAGAATGCCCGATTGCGGAGCGTTGAGAATGGGCGTCGACATCAGCGAACCGTAAATGCCGCCATTGGTGATGGTGAAGGTGCCGCCTTGCATGTCGGCGATCTGCAATTGCCCGTCGCGCGCGCGCCTGCCGTAATCGGCGATGGTCTTTTCGATTCCGGCAAAGGACATGGCGTCGGCATCGCGCAGCACCGGCACGACCAGACCCTTCTCGGTGCCGACCGCGATGCCGATGTTGTAGAAATTCTTGTAGACGATGTCCTCGCCGTCGATCTCGGCGTTGACGGCGGGAATATCCTTCAGTGCTTGGATCACGGATTTCACGAAGAAGCTCATGAAGCCGAGCTTGACGCCGTGCTTCTTCTCGAAGACCTCCTTGTACTGGTTGCGCAAGGACATCACCGCCGACATATCCACCTCGTTGAAGGTGGTGAGCATGGCGGCGGTGTTCTGCGCATCCTTGAGGCGGCGCGCGATGGTTTGGCGCAGCCGTGACATGCGCACCCGCTCCTCGCGGTCGCCCGGAGCCACGGGGGCCGCGGCCGGCGGAACCGCGACGGGCTTCGCCAGATGCTCGATGACGTCGCCCTTGGTGAGGCGCCCGTCCTTGCCGGTTCCGGGGATGGCGGCGGTGTCAACCTTGGTTTCGGCGACGATCTTGCGTACCGCGGGCGACAACGGTGCTTCCATTTTTGGCGGAGCGGCTTCGATTTTTTTCGCCACCGGTGCAGCGGCAGGCTTGGAGCCGCCGGCGCCTTCCTCGATTGAACCCAAGAGCGCTCCGACATTGACGGTCGAGCCCGCCTTCACCACGATCGAGGCGAGCTTGCCGGAGGCGGGCGCGGGCACTTCCACCGTCACCTTGTCGGTCTCGAGCTCGACCAGCGGCTCGTCCGCCTTAACGGCCTCGCCCTCGTTGCGAAACCATTTGGCGATGGTCGCCTCGCTCACCGATTCGCCCAATGCCGGTACGCGGATTTCCTTGCTCATCGTTACCTCTTGTCGCCGCCGAGCGCTTCTTCGAGGAAGGTTCTCAGCTCTTTCAGATGCCGGCTCATCAGGCCCGTTGCGGTCGAAGCCGAAGGCGGCCTCCCGGCATAACGCGGCCGCGGATTGGCGGCGCCCACATAGTCCAGCACCCGCTCGATGTTGGGCTGGGCGAAGCTCCAGGCGCCCATGTTGTAGGGCTCCTCCTGGCACCAGACGAATTCGGCGTTCTTGAAACGCGACAGCTCCTGGATCAGCGCCTTGTGCGGCCAGGGATAGAGCTGCTCGACGCGCAGGATATAAATATCGTCGAGGCCGCGCTTTTCGCGATCCTCATAGAGATCGTAATAGACTTTGCCCGAGCACATGACGACGCGGCGGATATTGGCGTCGGGGGCGAGCTTGATTTTCTCACCCGTCAGAATTTCCGCATCATCCCACAAGAGGCGGTGGAACGAAGTGCCATCGCCCATCTCGGCGAGCTTCGAGGTGGCGCGCTTGTGGCGGAGCAGCGACTTGGGCGTCATGACGATCAGCGGCTTGCGGATGTCGCGCTTCAATTGGCGGCGCAGGATATGGAAGAAATTGGCGGGTGTCGTGCAGTTCGCCACCTGCATGTTGTCTTCGGCGCACATTTGCAGAAAGCGTTCGAGGCGGGCCGAGGAATGTTCCGGCCCCTGGCCCTCGTAGCCGTGCGGCAGCAGGCAGACAAGGCCCGACATGCGCAGCCATTTGCGCTCGCCGCTCGAAATGAACTGGTCGAAGACCACCTGTGCGCCATTGGCGAAATCGCCGAACTGCGCCTCCCAGATCACCAGCTTGTTGGGCTCGGCCAGCGAATAGCCATATTCGAAACCGAGGACCGCTTCTTCCGACAGCATCGAGTTGATCGCCTCGAGCTTGACCTGCTGATCCTTCGCCAGATGATTGAGCGGCGTGTAGCGCTTCTCGGTCTCCTGATCGGCGAGCACCGCATGGCGCTGCGAAAAGGTGCCGCGCTGCACATCCTGGCCCGACAGCCTGACCGGGATGCCTTCGGTAAGCAAGGTGCCGAAGGCCAAATGCTCGGCCATGGCCCAGTCGATGCCGGCTCCGTCCTCGATCATCTTGCGGCGGGCATCGAGCACGCGCTGCATGGTACGGTGGACCTTGAAGGTCTTCGGCACCTTGGCGATCTTGAGACCGATTTCCGCAAGCTTGGCGGCCGGCACGCCGGTCTGGCCCTTGCGCGGGTCCTCGTGATCGCTCGCCGCCTTCATGCCGGCCCAGCGGCCGTCGAGCCAGTCGGCCTTATTAGCCTTGTAGCCCTCGGCGACGGTGAAGTCCTCGTCGAGGCGCTTGCGGTAATCCGCCTTCATCGCCTCGAATTCCTCCTGGCTCATGACGCCCTCGGCCACCAGCCGGCGGCCGTAGATCGTCACCGCCGTGTCGTGGGCGGCGATGCGCTGGTACATGAGCGGCTGGGTAAAGGCCGGCTCGTCAGTCTCGTTATGGCCGAAGCGCCGGTAGCAGAACATGTCGATGACCACCGGCTTCCTGAATTTCTGGCGGAACTCGGTGGCGATCTTGGCGGCGAAGACCACGGCTTCGGGGTCGTCGCCGTTCACATGGAAGATCGGCGCCTCGATCATCTTGGCGACGTCGGAGGGATAGGGCGACGAACGCGCCCAAAGCGGGCTGGTGGTGAAGCCGATCTGGTTATTGACGATGAAATGAATGGAGCCGCCGGAGCGGTGGCCGCGCAGGCCCGACAGCCCGAAGCATTCGGCCACTACGCCCTGGCCCGCGAAAGCGGCATCGCCGTGAATGAGCAGCGGCAGTACGCTGGTGCGGTCCTTGTCGCCGCGCTGGTCCTGCTTGGCGCGGGCCTTGCCGAGTACCACCGGATCGACGATCTCGAGATGGGAGGGATTGGCGGTCAGCGACAGATGCACCTTGTTGCCGTCGAATTCGCGGTCCGACGACGAGCCCAGATGATATTTGACGTCGCCCGAGCCCTCGACCTCGTCGGGGGTCGATGAGCCGCCCTTGAACTCATGGAAGATCGCCGAGAACGGTTTCGACAGGACGTTGGCCAGCACGTTGAGCCGGCCGCGATGGGCCATGCCGAGGACGATCTCCTGCATGCCGAGCTGGCCGCCGCGCTTGATGATCTGCTCGAGCGCCGGAATCATCGCCTCGGCGCCGTCGAGGCCGAAGCGCTTGGTGCCGGTATATTTCACATTGAGGAAATTCTCGAAACCCTCGCCGGCGATGAGCTTGGCGAGGATCGCCTTCTTGCCTTCCAGCGTGAAGCTGATCTGCTTGTGCGGGCCTTCGATGCGCTCCTGGAGCCAGGCCTTCTGCTCGGCATCGGAGATGTGCATGAACTCGACGCCGAGCGTGTTGCAATAGGTGCGGCGCAGGATATCGACGATCTCGCGGATGGTCCCCTGTTCGAGGCCCAGCACCTTGTCGAGGAAGATCGGCCGGTCGAGATCGGCGTCGGTGAAGCCGTAGGTGGCGGGGTCGAGTTCGGGGTGCGCCACAGGCGCCTTGAGCTTCAGGGGATCGAGGTCGGCGGCGAGATGGCCGCGCATGCGGTAGGCGCGGATCATCATCAGGGCCCGCACCGAATCCATGGTCGCCTTGCGCACTTCGGCGACCGACAGGCCCTCGGGCCTGGCGGCGGCCCTGGCCTCGATCTTCGGTGCCATCGCCTTCTCGACATGGGTCCAGTTGCCGTCGAGGGCGGAGATGAGTTCGCCGGTGGCTGCCTGCGGCCAATCGGGGCGCTGCCAGGACGGACCCTTCACCTGGCTCTTGGCGGCGGCGGGATCGTCGTCGAGGCCGGCGAAGAATTGCCGCCAATGCTGGTCAACGGTGGCCGGGTTTTCCAGATACTTGGCGTAGAGCTGCTCGATGAATTGGGCGTTGCCGCCGTAAAGAAATGAGGTTTGCTCGAATGCGGTCGTCAGATCGGTCTTGTTCATCCTTGTCCCCAGAACCGGTAACTCTGTCCGGCCTCCTGTCAGGCTCTTGGGCAATCTATGCCCTAATTGCGTTTCAACTTCTTCAACAGCGTCTTGCCCAGCAATGCGGGCGAATCTGCGACGGCGATGCCGGCCCGCCTCATCGCTTCGATTTTGGAGGCGGCCCCGCCCTTGCCGCCGGAAATGATGGCGCCGGCATGGCCCATGCGGCGGCCGGGGGGCGCGGTCAGCCCGGCGATGAAGCCAGCCATCGGTTTCTTGACCTTGGATTTGCGGATGAATTCGGCCGCATCCTCTTCCGCGGCACCACCGATCTCGCCAATCATGATGATCGACTGGGTCTTGGGGTCGGCCAAAAACATTTCCAGCATTTCGATGAATTCCGTGCCCTTCACGGGGTCGCCGCCGATGCCGACGGCGGTGGTCTGCCCCAAGCCAGCCTGGGTGGTCTGGAACACCGCCTCATAGGTGAGGGTTCCCGAGCGCGACACGATGCCGACCGAACCTTTCTTGAAGATATTGCCCGGCATGATGCCGATCTTGCATTCATTGGGGGTCAAGACACCCGGGCAATTGGGGCCGATGAGCCGCGTCTTCGAACCCTGCAAAGCCCGCTTCACCTTGACCATGTCGAGGACGGGAATGCCCTCGGTGATGCACACGGCCAGCGGAATTTCGGCATCGATGGCTTCCAGAATGGCATCGGCGGCGAAGGCCGGCGGTACATAGATGACGGTGGCGTCGGCTCCGGTCTTCTCCCGCGCC
>JANMQL010000112.1:0-3422 GCA_031370475.1 Hyphomicrobiales bacterium
GACCGGGGCGCCTTCTAGCGCGGCATCAGCGCCCAATAGTCGAGTTCGAGAATGACGCCCGGCGTCTCCGCCGTCGCGTCTGCCGTGGGATAGTCTGTACACGGTAGATCGCGCGTCGCCCGCGTGACGATGCGCAGCGCCCCCGCATCGCTGCGGCCCGCCACCTCGGCCGTGGCGAGGATTTCCGACCAGGCGAACACCGTGCCGCCGGCGAACAGCGGCGCCACATGGCGGCCGCCATTGATCGCCGTGATGTGGAAGGCGTTGGCGAGGCCGTTGAAGCTCAGCGCCCGGGCCAGCGAAATGACATGGCCGCCATAAATGATGCGGCGGCCGAAACGGCCCTGCGCTTCCGCGAATTGGTTGAAATGCACTTTCGCCGTGTTCTGGTAGAGGCGCGTGGCCAATTGGTGCTCGGCCTCTTCCACCGTCATGCCATCCGCATGGTCGATCTTTTCGCCCGCCGCGTAGTCGCCGAAACGGTACGGCGAGCCGGCCAGCTCGTCATCCCAATGATTGCAGTCGATGGGCGGGCAGGACCGGCCGAGTAGCGCGGGATCGACGATTTTCGGCAGGTCCGGAATGACGGCCTGAGGGGCGGGTGCGGCCTCGTCGCGCTTCCGCACCATCACCCAGCGCACGAAACTCAAAACCGGCTCCTCGCGCTGGTCATAACCCGTCGAGCGCACATAGACGGTGCCGGTCTTGCCGTTGGAATTCTCCTTGAGGCCGATCACTTCCGACTCGGCATGCAGCGTATCGCCGTTATAGACGGGTTTGATGAAGCGGCAGCCGGCATAGCCAAGATTGGCGATAGCATTGAGCGAGATATCCGCCACCGTCTTGCCGAAAACGATGTGGAAGATCAAGAGATCGTCGGCGGGTGGCGCCGGATAGCCGACCGCGCGGGCGAAACGCTTGGAGCTCTGCACCGCGAAGCGCGAGCCATAGAGCGCTCCATAGAGCGTCATGTCGCTCCGCCACACGGTGCGCGGCGTCGCATGCCGGATTGTCTGGCCGACGCTGAAGTCCTCGAAGAAGTTTCCGGCAACGGTTTTGCTCATGGAGCGATCGCCCCGGCGATGGCGGCGACGCGCTGGGCCATGGCGAGATGCAGCCGCTCGACCATGCGGCCCTCGACCGTGATGACGCCCTTGGCGGAGTTCTCCGGCCGTGCGAAGGCGGCGATAATCTCCCGCGCCCAGCGCACTTCCTCCGGCGTCGGCGAGAACAATTCGTTGCACACCGCCACCTGGCCCGGATGGATCAGCGTCTTGCCATCCATGCCGAGCGTGCGGCCCTGCTCGCATTCGGCGCGGAAGCCCGCCTCGTCCTTGAAGTCGTTATAGACGCCGTCAATGACGTCGAGGCCATAGGCCCGGGCCGCCAGCACCGCCATCGAAATCCACGGAATGATGGCGAAGCGGCCGCCGGTGGCGGCGGCGCGCGATTCCTTCAAGAGATCGTTGGTGCCGAGAACGAAGCAGGAGAGCCTGGCCACCTGGTGCACCGAGGCGATCTCGCGCACGTTGAAGATCGCCATCGGCGTTTCCATCATCGCCCACATGCGGGTCGCCTCCGGCCCGCCCATCGCCGCATAGATGCGCGCCACATTGACGATGTCGCCGGGCCGCGCCACCTTGGGAACCAGGACCGCATGCGGTCCCGCCGCTGCCGCGGCCTTGAGATCGTCGACCCCCCAGGGCGTGTCGAGGCCGTTGATGCGGATTATCAGTTCGCGCCCGCCATAGGCCCCCGATTTGACCGCCGCCGCCACCCGCTCGCGGGCCTCGGGCTTGGCATCGGGCGCCACTGAATCCTCGAGATCGAGAATGATCGAATCGACCGGCAGGCCGCGCGCCTTTTCGAGCGCCCGCTCATTGGCGCCCGGCATGTAAAGCACGCTGCGGCGTGGACGTATGGTCATGGAATGCCCCTGTTCGCCGCCTGATTAGCTTTTGCCGCGCCCCATGGGAAGCCCTTGTGGCCCGTTGACCGGTTGGGCATGGTGCGCCGGTCATGCAGCATTTCGACGTCATCATCGTGGGCGGCGGCGTGGTCGGCAGCGCCACCGCCTATTACCTGCGGAAACTGGGCTTCGCGGGCTCGATCGGCCTGATCGAGAAGGACACGACCTATCAGCTCTCCTGCACGGCGCGCTCGGCCGGGGGCCTGCGCCAGCAATTCTCCACGCCCGAGAATATCGAGCTCTCCAAATTCGGCCTGCGGCTGATCCGCAATTTGAAACAGGAATTCGGCCCCAATTCCGATGTAGGTTTCAGGGAACAGGGCTATCTCATCCTCGCCTCGGAGGAGGGCCTGCCCATTCTCGCGGAAAATCACCGCGTCCAGATCGCCCATGGCGCCGACAATGTGCTGCTCAGGGGCGAAGCGCTCGCCGCCAAATTTCCCTGGCTCGTCTGCGAAGGCCTGGCCGGCGGTTGCTTCGGCGTCACGGGCGAGGGCTGGCTCGATCCCTATTCGCTGATGAACCTGTTCCGCAAGGCGGCACTGGCCAAGGGCGCCAGTGTCATCGCCGGCGAGGTGACGGCGATCGGCCATGACCGCAGTCGGATTACATCGGTGAGCCTCGCCAGCGGTGAATCTTTCTCCTGCAATCATCTGGTCAATGCCGCCGGCGCCGGCGCCGGGACACTGGCGAAACTGGCCGGCATCGATCTGCCGGTCGGCCCGCGCAAGCGCTATGTCTATGTGATCGACTGCCCGGGAGCGAGCGAGGCTCTGCACCGAGTTCCCCTCACCGTCGAGCCCGGCGGTGTCTATTTCCGCCCCGAGGGCCGCCACTTCATCTGCGGCCTGTCGCCGGAAGAATCCGAGGAACCGCGGACCATGGACTGGGACGTCGATTATTCCTGGTTCGAGGAGCGCATCTGGCCGGTGCTGGCGGAGCGGGTTCCACAATTCGAGGCGGTCAAGGTGATCAACGCCTGGGTCGGCCATTACGACTACAATGCACTTGACCAGAACGGCGTCATTGGCCGCCATCCGGAAATTGCCAATTTCTATTTCGCCAACGGCTATTCCGGCCACGGCTTGCAGCAGGGGCCGGCGTCGGGCAATGCCATCGCCGAGCTGATTGTCCACGGCGCCTGGCGCAGCATCGATATCACCCGCTTGGGCTATGAACGGATCGCGCGGGGCGAGCCGCTGTTCGAAAAGAACGTGATCTGAATGCGCATCCTCTCCATCTCATCACAGGTGGTATTTGGCCCGGTCGGCAATTCCGCCGCCGTGCCCGCCATGCAGGCGATGGGCCACGAAGTGCTCGCGGTGCCGACCATCGTCCTCTCCAACCACCCGGGCCATGGCAAGCCCGCGGCGCTCCGCATGCCTGCGGCCGACCTTGCCGCCATGCTTGGGGCGCTGGAGGGGCTTGGCGCACTCGACGGCTGCCATGCGGT
>JANMQL010000037.1:0-13443 GCA_031370475.1 Hyphomicrobiales bacterium
GCAGCTTGCCCGCTGCAATCGCCTCTTTCACGCCCTTCTCCGAAAGGTCGGGATCCTTCCAGCCGGTGAACAGGTTCTTGAGATTCCATTCGCTCTGTCCGTGGCGGACGAGCACCAGCAGTCGTTCCATCGTCACTCCAATCCCAGCACATCGGCCATCGAATAGAGACCGGGCTTCTTGTCGATTGCCCACAGCGCCGCCTTCACCGCGCCGCGGGCGAAAATATCGCGGCTCTCCGCCTTGTGAGTAAGTTCGATCCGCTCGGCGGGGCCTGCGAACATCACCGTATGCTCGCCCACCACCGAGCCGCCACGCAAGGCCGCAAAACCGATATCGCCCGGAGGCCTGGCATCCGTATGGCCGTCGCGGCTTCGGATCGAGCGCGCCTTGAGGTCGAGTCCGCGCCCTTCCGCCGCCGCCTGGCCCAGAAGCAGGGCCGTGCCCGACGGCGCATCGATCTTGTGCCGGTGGTGCATTTCCAGAACTTCGATGTCGAAATCCTCGCCCAGTGCCGCCGCTACCTTCCTGACCAGTGCCGCCAGCAGATTGACACCGAGGCTCATATTGCCGGACTTGACGATCCGCGCATGGCGCGCCGCCGCCTTGATTTTCGCCTCGCCCGCTTCGTCGATGCCGGTCGTGCCGATCACATGCACGATGCGCGCCTGGGCTGCGAATTCGCTCAACGCCAGGCTTGCCGCGGGCACGGTGAAATCGACAATGCCGTCTATTTTGGCGAACAACGCGAGGGGATCGTCGCCGACCATGATGCCGAGCTTGCCGAGCCCGGCAAGCCCGCCCATATCCGCCCCCACATGCGGCGAGCCCTTGGGTTCGAGACCGCCGGCCAGTTCCGCGCCCTGCGTTTCATGGATGATCCGGGTGAGCACGCGGCCCATCCGGCCGCCGGCGCCGGCGATGGCGAGTTTCATGGGACAATCCCCTTTCGAGCGAGGTCATAGCAATGCGCCGCCGCGATGGAAAGCGTCCCGGTCAGGCGCCTTCGACGATCACCAGATCGCTCTCCGCGCAGGTATCGAAGATGCGCATTGCCGCCTGATATTCCGGTGAGTTGAAACAAGCCTTTGCCTTCTCGAAGGAGTCGAATTCGATGACCACATGCCGGTCGCCGGATTTTCCCTTGGCGACCTCAAACTTTCCGCCACGCACCACGAATTTGGCGCCGTATTTGTCAAAAGCGGCCTTGTTGGCGGCTAGGTAGCCTGGATAAAGCTGCGGATCGCGGATGCGAACGATACCGATCCAATAGCCCTTGGCCATGGGCTAGACGCCTTCGACGAGTACGATCTCGGCCTCGCCCGCGCCCTTGCGCCTGGCTTTCGCCGCCTGGTACTCGGGCGAATTGTAGCAATCGACGGCTGCCTGCAGCGACGGAAATTCGATCACCACATTGCGCGGCCGGCCCTGGCCTTCCATCTGCTGCGACTTGCCGCCCCGCGCCAGGATCGTCGCGCCGTATTTCTTGAAGGCCTCCGGCGCCGCCTCGGCGTAGAATTTATATTGGTCTGGATTGCTGACGGTGACGTGCGCGATCCAGTAGCCCTTAGCCATTCGTCAGCCTCCAAACCCGTCCCAGAAAGCCCGCGCCTTGGCGAAGAAGCCTTCCGACTCGGGGCTGTTGTTGCGGGCGTCCTTTTCGAATTCCTTGAGCAGCTCGCGCTGGCGGCGGCTGAGATTGACCGGCGTTTCGGCGGTCACCTGGATATACATGTCGCCATGTTGCGACGAGCGCAGCACCGGCATGCCCTTGCCTTTGAGGCGGAACTGCTTGCCCGACTGGGTGCCTTCGGGGATCGTCACGCGCGCCTTCTTGCCGTCGATGGTCGGTACTTCGATTTCGCCGCCGAGCGAGGCCGTCGTCATCGACAGCGGCACCTTGCAGAACAGGTCCGAGCCGTCGCGCTGGAAGAATTCATGGGGCCTGACCGAGAGGAAAATATAAAGATCGCCCGCCGGCCCGCCGCGCAGGCCCGCTTCGCCCTCATTGGCCAGCCGGATGCGCGTGCCGTCCTCGACGCCGGCCGGAATATTGACCGAGAGCGTGCGCTCCTTGGTGACCCGGCCCTGGCCGCCGCAGGCGTGGCAGGGATCGGAAATCACCTGGCCGCGGCCCTGGCAGGAAGGACAGGTGCGCTCGACAGTGAAGAAGCCCGATTGCGAGCGCACCGCGCCCACACCGCCGCAGGTCGTGCAGGTTTTGGGATGGGAGCCGGGCCTTGCTCCCGATCCGGAACAGACATCGCAGGTGACCGATGAGGGCACGCGGATTTGCGCCGTCTTGCCGGTGAAGGCCTCGGTTAGGGCAATTTCCATGTTGTAGCGGAGATCGGCGCCGCGCGCCGCCCCGGCATTGCCGCGGCCGCCAGCCCCACGCCCGCGCCCGCCACCCATGGAAACTCCGAACAGGTCTTCAAAGATGTCGGACATCGAGGACGTGAATTCGGGCCCGAATCCTGCCCCGCCGCCAGGGCCGCGCCCGCCGCCGCCCATGCCGCCCTCGAAGGCCTGATGGCCGAACCGGTCATAGGCCGCCTTCTTCTGCGGATCCTTCAGGACGTCATAAGCCTCACTGATTTCCTTGAACCTGTGTTCGACAGTCTTGTCGCCCGGGTTGGCGTCCGGGTGATATTGCTTGGCGAGCTTGCGGTAGGCGGCCTTGAGTTCCTTTTCGTCGGCGTTCTTGCCGACGCCCAGAATCTCGTAGAAATCGCGCTTGGCCATGGGGAATTGTCACCGGAAGGCGGATTGGTGGATTTGCCTATAGCAGACCTCATCCCGAGGTGTGAGCCCCAAGGATGAGGGTCCGCCGAACATTCTGTCTTACGCCTTCTTGTCGTCGTCCTTGACTTCTTCGAAGTCGGCGTCGACAACATCGTCATCGGCGCCGGGGGAAGCATCGCCGTCACCTGCCGGGCCGGCTTCGCCGCCCGCTGCGCTCTGCGCCTTGTAGAGCGCCTCGCCGAGCTTCATTGCGGCCTGGGTCAGCGTATTGGTCTTGGCCTTGATTGCCTCGACGTCGTCGCCTTCCATGATCGACCTGAGATCGGCGATGGCCGCCTCGATGGCCGATTTGTCGGCGGCGGAAACCTTGCCGCCATGCTCGGCCACCGACTTGGCCGTCGAATGCATGAGGGCTTCGGCGTGGTTCTTGGCCTCGACCAGCTCCTTGCGCTTCTTGTCCTCGGCGGCGTTGATCTCGGCCTCCTTGACCATCTTCTCGATCTCCTTTTCGGAGAGACCGCCCGAGGCCTGGATGCGGATCTGCTGTTCCTTGTTCGTCGCCTTGTCCTTGGCGGAGACATTGACGATGCCGTTGGCGTCGATGTCGAAGGTGACTTCCACCTGCGGCACGCCGCGCGGCGCCGACGGAATGCCCATCAGGTCGAACTGGCCGAGCATCTTGTTGTCGGCCGCCATCTCGCGCTCGCCCTGGAAGACGCGGATCGTCACCGCCGTCTGATTGTCGTCGGCGGTGGAGAATATCTGGCTCTTCTTGGTGGGAATCGTGGTGTTGCGGTCGATCAGCCGGGTGAACACGCCGCCCAGCGTTTCGATGCCGAGCGACAAGGGCGTGACATCGAGGAGGAGGACGTCCTTCACTTCGCCCTTCAGCACGCCCGCCTGGATCGCAGCGCCTATGGCCACGACCTCGTCCGGGTTGACGCCCTTGTGCGGCTCCTTGCCGAAGAACTGCTTCACCACTTCAATGACCTTGGGCATGCGCGTCATGCCGCCGACGAGCACCACCTGGTCGATCTGGCCGGCGGTCACGCCGGCATCCTTGAGCGCCTGGCGGCAAGGCTCGACGGTCTTTTGGATAAGGTCGTCGACCAGGGCCTCGAGCTTGGCGCGGGTGAGCTTCAAGGTCAGATGCTTCGGACCCGAAGCATCCGCCGTGATGAAAGGCAGGTTGATTTCCGTTTGCGTCGAGGACGACAGCTCGATCTTGGCTTTTTCCGCCGCTTCCTTGAGGCGCTGCAGGGCCAGCTTGTCCTTGCGCAGGTCGATCGCCTGTTCCTTCTTGAACTCGTCGGCGAGATAATCGACGATCCGCATGTCGAAGTCTTCGCCGCCGAGGAAGGTATCGCCGTTGGTCGACTTGACCTCGAAGACGCCATCGCCGATTTCGAGAACCGAAATGTCGAAAGTGCCGCCGCCCAGGTCGTAGACCGCGATGGTGCCGGCTTCCTTCTTGTCGAGACCGTAGGCGAGCGCCGCCGCGGTGGGCTCGTTGATGATGCGCAGAACCTCGAGGCCGGCGATCCGGCCCGCGTCCTTGGTGGCCTGGCGTTGGCTATCGTTGAAATAGGCGGGAACCGTGATGACCGCCTGGGTCACCGGCTCGCCGAGATAGCGCTCGGCGGTTTCCTTCATCTTGGTCAGAATATCGGCCGATATCTGTGAAGGCGCATATTTCTGACCGCGCGACTCGACCCAGGCATCGCCATTGTCGGCTTTCACGATGTTGTAGGGAACCAGCTTCTTGTCCTTCGCCACCATGGGATCGTCCATGCGGCGGCCGATCAGGCGCTTGATCGCATAGAACGTATTCTCCGGATTGGTGACGCCCTGCCGCTTGGCCGGCTGGCCGACCAGGGTTTCGCCGTCGGCGTTGAAGGCCACGATCGAGGGCGTGGTCCGCGCCCCTTCGGCGTTCTCGATGACCTTGGGATTCTTGCCTTCCATCACCGCGACGCACGAGTTGGTCGTGCCGAGGTCGATGCCGATAACTTTAGCCATGTGCAGTCTCCGTGTGGCAGGCGGGCCTTGCGGAAGCCCGCGAGTGGCACCTCCGCGACCCAAAGGGGCCGCCTCCTGATTGACATATGGTCCGCTTCCCCGCGATTCCCAAGGGGCGAGCGGCGTTCTGTGGCTATATAGGGAGGGGAATTTTGCCGATCAAGCACGGAGACACGGACAAGATGCACCGACCCGGCCTAAAATATCTGCCCGGATTTCTTGACCGCCCGGCCCAGGAAGCTCTGGCTGAAGACCTTCGCAGGGCAATCGCCGAGGCCCCGTTATTCACCCCGGTCATGCCCCGCACCGGCCGGCCTTTCACCGTGCGCATGACAAATCTCGGTCCCCTGGGCTGGGTCTCGGACCGGTCCGGCTATCGCTATCAGGACCGCCATCCCGAAACCGCCCGGTCCTGGCCGCCGATCCCTGAAACGGTTCTGGCCCTTTGGAAAGATGTCGCGGACTATCTTCATCCGCCCGAAGCCTGTCTCGTTAACTATTACCGCGAGGGCGCCAGGATGGGGTTGCACCGCGACGCAGACGAAAAGGATTTCGCCGCCCCGGTCATTTCGATCTCGCTGGGCGACACCGCCATCTTTCGCATCGGCGGCACCGAGCGCGGCGGCAGGACCGAGACCCTCAAACTTGCCTCGGGAGACGTTCTGGTGATGGGCGGCACTTCCCGGCTTTGCTATCACGGCATCGACCGGATTCTGACCGGCACTTCAACCCTGCTCAAGGACGGCGGCCGCATCAATCTCACCTTGCGGCGCGTGACGAAGGCCTAACGGCCTCAGTCTTCGGCCTTGGCCACGCCCACCAGCGACGGCCTCAGGCAGCGTTCGCCGACGGCATAGCCGGACTGGAGCTCCTGCATCACCGTGCCCGGCGGCTTCTCGCTGGTGGGGATTTCGAACATGGCCTGGTGGAAATTGGGATCGAATTTCTGGCCGACGGCCTCGATCTTCCGGATGCCGTGCCGCTGAAAAACATTGAGCAATTCGCGCTCGGTGACTTCGACGCCGGCGATCAGGTTGCGCTCGATCTCGCCGGCGCGTTCGCGCTCCTCGGTCGGCAGAGCCTGCAAGGCGCGGCCCAGATTGTCGGCGACGCTCAACAGATCGCGGGCAAAATTCGTCGCCGCATAGAGCGTGGCTTCCGCCTTCTCGCGCTCGGTGCGCTTGCGCAGGTTTTCCATTTCCGCCGCCAAGCGCAGCAGCCGATCCGTCAGACCCGCCACCTCTTCCTTCAGAGCGGCGATTTCGGCATCGCGCGGATCGACGGGCGGTTCGGCGATCGGAGATTCGATCTCCGCGGGGGTGTCGATAAAGTCAGGCATATCGGTTTCGTCGGCCATGGGAACGCTCAAACCGTCAATGTCATTGCTGGGGATCGACCGCATATCGGCCGGACCGGCGGAAAAATCAAGAGAGCAGGCGGCCGACCACCTTGGCGGTATAGTCGACCATCGGAATGATCCGGGCATAATTCATCCGGGTCGGCCCGATGATGCCGAGAACGCCGACGATCTTTTCCTCGCTGTTGCGGTAGGGAGCGACGATCAGCGACGAGCCCGACAGGGAAAACAGCCGGTTTTCCGAGCCGATGAAAATGCGCACCCCCTCGCCGCCTTCGGCCAGGCCCAGAAGCTGGACCAGTTCGCGTTTGTTCTCGATGTCGTCGAAAAGCCTGCGGATGCGATCGAGATCGTCGACGGCGGTGGCGTTTTCGAGGAGATTGGCCTGGCCCTTGACGATCAGGGTCTTGGCATCCGGATCGCCGGCGCCCGACCAGACGGCAATTCCGGCCTCGACGATACGCGCCGACAATTCGTCGAGCTCGTGCCTCAGGCTTTCCACTTCCTCGCGCATGAAGCGCTGGACCTCGGCGATCGTTTTGCCCTGAAACCGTGTCGAGAGATAGTTCGTGGCTCTGGTGAAGGTGGATGGCGGCAGTCCCGGCGGCACGTCGATGACGCGGTTTTCCACCGCCCCGTCCTCGCCCACCAGAATAACCAGCGCCCGGCCCGGCGCCAGATTGACGAATTCGATGTGCTTGAGCCGGGCATTCATCTTCGGCGTCATGACCACGCCGGCGCAGTGCGAGAGGCCCGAAAGCAGCATGGTCGCTTCGCCCAGCACGTCCTCGACACGCCGCTGACGGTTCGAGACGGCGATCTGGGCGTCGATGCGGGCCCGCTCGTCGGGGGTGACGGCCCCCACTTCCATCACCGCGTCAACGAAGAAGCGTAAGCCCGCCTCGGTCGGCACCCGGCCGGCGCTGGCGTGAGGTGAAAAAATAAGACCCACTTCCTCGAGATCCATCAACACATTGCGCACCGAGGCAGGCGACAGCCCGGACGGCAGGATGCGCGATATGGTGCGCGAACCCACCGGCTCGCCGGTTTCGAGATAGGTATCGACGAGCCGGCGGAATATGTCGCGCGAACGCTGGTCGAGTCCGGCAAGGCCCGTCAGTTTCTCGTCGACAAGCGGTCGTGGCGGCGTGGCACTCATGGCTGCAATGTAGGAATCAAGTTGGCTCGGGTCAATCGGCGAGCTAGAACCCCGTCTTTCGGGGAAGGAACTGCCGATGCGACCCTCGGGGCGGAAGCCCGATCAATTGCGTGCCGTGAGTTTCGAGCGCGGCTTCATTAAGCATGCCGAGGGCTCCTGCCTCGTCCGGTTCGGCGATACCCATGTGCTGTGCACCGCCTCGCTGGAGGAGAGAGTGCCACCCTGGATGAAGGGCCTGGGCAAGGGCTGGATTACCGCCGAATACGGCATGTTGCCGCGCTCGACCGGCGAACGCATGCGCCGCGAGGCCGCCCAGGGCAAACAATCGGGCCGCACCCAGGAAATCCAGCGCCTGGTCGGCCGCAGTCTTCGGGCCGTGGTCGACCTGGTGGCGCTGGGCGAGAAGCAGATCACGCTGGATTGCGATGTCATTCAGGCTGACGGCGGCACCCGCACGGCGGCGATCACCGGAAGCTGGCTGGCGCTCCACGACTGCCTCAAATGGATGCAGGTCCGCGACATGTTCAAGACCTGGCCGATGAAGGACCACGTGGCCGCCATCTCCTGCGGTATTCACGGCGGCGAGGCGGTGCTCGATCTCGATTATGCCGAGGATTCGACCGCCGGAACCGACGCCAATTTCGTGCTAACCGGAGCCGGCGGCATCGTCGAGGTGCAGGGCACCGCCGAAGGGGAGCCGTTTTCGCAGGACGATTTTCTAAGTTTGCTGGCGCTGGCCCGCAAGGGTGTCGGCGAACTCGTGACATTGCAGAAATCCGCCATCGCATGAAGCGCAAGCTGACATCGGGTCGGCTCGTTGTCGCCACCCACAATCCCGGCAAGCTTGGGGAAATCAACGATCTCCTCGGTCCCCACGGCATCGAGGCGGTCTCTGCCGCATCGCTCGGCATTTCCGAGCCCGATGAGACCGAGACGAGTTTCGCCGGCAATGCCCGCCTCAAGGCGGTGCATTCCGCCAAGGCTTCGGGTCTACCGGCGCTTTCCGACGATTCCGGCCTCTGTGTCGATGCCCTGGACGGCGACCCGGGAGTCTATTCGGCGCGCTGGGCGGGACCGGCGAAGGATTTCACCCTGGCCATGCGCAATATCGAGGAAAAATTGCAAGCCAAAGGCGCCTCCGCACCGCAGGTCCGCAAGGCCCATTTTATCAGCGCCTTGTGCCTGGCCTGGCCCGACGGCCACGATGAAATCTTCGAAGGCCGTGTCGACGGCACACTGGTCTGGCCGCCGCGCGGATCGAACGGTTTCGGCTACGATCCGATGTTTATGCCCGACGGCTTCGCTGAAACCTTCGGCGAGATGAAGCCGGCCCAGAAGCATCGGATGTCGCATCGGGCCCGCGCCTTCGGAAAGCTCGTTGATGCAGTCTTCTGAACCGGATTTTGGCATCTATGTGCATTGGCCCTTCTGCAAGGCCAAATGCCCCTATTGCGATTTCAACTCCCATGTCCGTCATGTACCCGTCAATGCCATGGGCTTTGCCGCGGACCTCGCCACCGAACTCGGTTGGCTGGCGGGTGAGACCAAGGAACGCACCGTTGCCAGCATTTTCTTCGGCGGCGGCACGCCCTCACTGATGCCCCCCGCTGCCGTCGCCCATGTTCTCGATGCGATAGCCAGGCTATGGCCGGTCGCCGCCGATGCCGAAGTGACACTTGAGGCCAATCCGACCAGCGTCGAGGCGGAAAATTTCCGGGGTTATCGTGCCGCCGGTGTCAATCGCGTCTCGGTCGGCGTCCAAGCGCTCGACGCCGGGGATCTGCAGGCGCTCGGCCGCCAGCATTCGCCGGAGGAAGCCATCGCCGCCTTCCGGCTGGCGGCGAAAATATTTCCGCGCGTTTCCTTCGATCTGATTTATGCGCGGCCCCGTCAGAACGCGGCGCAGTGGCGCGACGAGCTCGCCCGGGCCCTGGGCGAGCAGCAGGGCCACATGTCGCTCTACCAACTGACCGTCGAGCCCGGCACCGCCTATGCCGATCTCTTTGCCCGCGGCGCGCTTGCCGTACCGGATGAAAACACGGCCGCCGATCTCTTCGATATTACCCAGGAACTGACCGAAGCGGCGGGCCTTTCGGCCTATGAAGTTTCAAACCACGCCGGCGCCGGCCATGAATCGCGCCATAATCTCATCTATTGGCGTTATGGCGAATACGCCGGGGCCGGTCCCGGCGCCCACAGCCGCATCGCTGCCGGCCAAGATCGCCGCGCCCTGATTGCCGAAAAACATCCCGAGACCTGGCGCAAGTTGGTTTCCACGCGCGGCAATGGCATGGTCGAGGATGCAATCGTGCCTCCCGCCGATCAGGCGTCGGAATATCTGCTCATGGGCCTGCGCCTATCCGAAGGCATCGATCTTGCCCGCCACGATACCCTCGCCGGACGCGCCATCAGCGGCGACAAGATCGCCGGCCTCGAGTCCCTCGGACTGCTCCGCCGCGAAGGTGCGCGACTCGCCACAACGCACAGCGGCCGCCGCGTCCTCAATGCGCTGATTGCCGAGCTTGCTGCTTAAAAGGCCGTTGGCGCCGGAGCGATGACGTCCGGCCCGCCCGGCCCCATTTGCAGGATGGCAAGGCCACGCTCGATCAGGCCGCTGTCGCGGAAGCGGAACAGGCCGTTGGCGCCCTGATAGCCTTGCGGACCGGCGATTGCCGCCGCCGAGAAATCGCCGCGCTTTGCCAGATTGGCCGCCAGCGTGGCCGCATCATAGGCGAGGCTCGCCAGCCGCGGCGGCTTGGTGCCGTGCAGGGCGGCATATTTCTGGTCGAAGCGCGCCACCAGATCGGGTGCCACGCCGGCATACCAGCCGCCCATGGCAATGACGGCATTGCGGGTTGCCGTATCGTCCCACTGGCCGGTACCGAGAATCTTGACGGCTCCGGGGGCTATGCCGCTTTCCGATAGTGCCGTTCCGATCTTGCCGAGAACCTCGCCGCTTTCCGGCAGCAGCAGTGCCGCTCCCGGCGCCTGCAGCGCGGGAGCAATTTGCGTGACTGACTCGGCAATCGAATCCTCGACCCTTGCATAGCGCTGCTGGGCCAGGATCGTCGCGCCGCTTTGGCCAGCCGCCTGGGCCAGAGCCTGCTCGACGGCGGCGCCATATTGCGTGGCGGGATAGAGTGCCGCGATGTTGCGGTAGCCCTTCGAGACGGCAAAGCGCAGCACGCTCGCAATCTCCTCCTCCGGCAGGAAGCTCATCAGGAAGGTGCCGTTTCCGGCAACGGAGCTGGCCGAGGAGAAGGCGATGACATTGATGCCGCGGCCCTGGGCTACCGGGGCCACGGCGCGCACCTCGTCGGCGAGCAGCGGTCCGAGGATCAGTTGTGCGCCTTCATTAAGGGCGGCATCGGCCGCCGCTCTGGCGCCGTCGGCCGTACCGCCCGTGTCCTTGACGATAAAGCTGATGCCGCCGCCCGTGTCGGTGAGCGCCATGGCGGCCGCCTGCTTCAGGGCGATGGCGATCTTCTGGGTCTCGCCTTTCGCCGATAGCGGCAGCAGTAGCGCCACCTTGGCGCCGCCTCCCGGCTGGGATTGGCTTGGCTGTTCCGAATCGCTGAACAGTGAGCCCATGCGTCCCGCCCCGCCGCAGCCGGCAAGCAGGATGGCCAGAAACGCAACGGCCAGATATCGCCACTCCCACTGGCGGCCGAGGCGCGCTAGCATGGCGCGAATTCCGACTTGTTCACGCAAAATTCCCCCGGATACGCATGACGTTACAAAACCCCCGATCGGACCGCCGCTATAGCATAGGTGCCGCTGAATTCGAGGCCGAAAAGCTTGTCCCCGGTCTGCATGTGGTGGCCACACCCATCGGCAATTTGCGCGATATCACCATCCGCGCCCTTGCAACCCTGGCTGCGGCCGATGCCATACTTTGCGAAGATACCCGCACCACGGCGAAACTCCTCGAACGCTACGCGATCAGAACCAAGCTCCTGCCCTATCACGAGCATAATGCGGCGAAAGTGCGGCCCGGCATGATCGAGAAATTGCGCTCCGGCCTGGCGCTGGCGCTGGTCAGTGACGCCGGCATGCCGCTGGTTTCCGATCCGGGCTACCGGCTGGTCGCCGAAGCCGCGGCGTCCGGCATCGCCGTCACCGCCTGTCCCGGTCCCTCCGCCGTCCTCACCGGCCTAGCGCTCTCCGGGCTTCCCACCGACCGCTTCACCTTTCTCGGTTTTCTCCCCGCCAAGGCAGGCGACCGCAAGCGGCTCTATGCGGAATTCGCCCAACTGCACTCGACGCTGGTCTTCTTTGAAAGTCCTCACCGCATCGTCGCAACGCTTGCCGAGATCGAAGCGGCATGGCCCGGCCGCACCCTGGCGGTGACGCGCGAACTCACCAAGCTGCATGAAGAAGTGTTGCGCGGCGGCGCTGGCGAACTGCGCGAAAACCTTGCGGCCCGGCCCGCGGTTAAAGGCGAGATCACAGTCATCGCCGGCCCGCCGCCGCAACCTGGCGCCGCACCGGAGGCGGAGATCGATGCGGCAATTGCGCTGGCGCTCGAAACTATGCCGGCCAGCCGCGCCGCCGCCGAGATCGCTCACCGTTTCGATCTCGGCAAGAAGGAAATCTATACCCGCATTCTGGCGCGCAAGGCGGCCGCCGATGCCTAAGGCCCGCCGCGAACGGGCCGAGCGCCAGGGCCGCTGGGCCGAGCTGGCGGCATTGTGGTCGCTACGGCTCAAGGGCTACCGGCTGCTCGCCCACCGCTACAAGAGTCCCCATGGCGAGATCGATCTGATCGTGCGGCGCGGATCGGTGACGGCGTTCATCGAGGTCAAGGCACGGCGCAGTGTCGATGAAGCGATTGAATCCGTCACGGACTTCCAGGCCAGGCGCATCGCCGCCGCGGCCCGCAACTGGATGAGACACGATGCCCGCGCGGCGAAGGGCTTCTGCCGTTTTGACATCGTCGCGGTCAGTCCCTACCACTGGCCGCGCCATGTCGAGAATGCCTTCTACGGAGACGCCTAAGAGATGCCGTTGCAGATTGCCGTCCAGATGGATCCGATCGAGACCGTCAACATCAAGGGCGATTCGACCTTCGCCATGATGCTGGCGGCGCAGACCCGTGGTCACCGCCTGTTCTACTACCGTACCCAGACGCTGGCCTTGGTAGGCGGAACCCTGTGGGCCTCTGGCCAAGACGTCACCGTGCGTGACGAGCCCGGCAACCATGCGGCGTTGGGCGAGATACGCCGCGCCGATCTCGGCACCTTCGATGTGGTCCTCATGCGCCAGGATCCGCCCTTCGACATGGGCTACATCACCGCCACCCACATGCTGGAGTACATCCACCCGAAGACCCTGGTGGTCAACGACCCGGTCGAAGTGCGCAATGCCCCGGAGAAGCTCTTCGTTCTCCGCTACGGCACCTTCATGCCGGAGACGCTGATCACCCGCGATCCGGTGGAGATCGCCGCCTTCCGCCGCGCCCATGGCGACATCATTCTGAAACCGCTCTATGGAAACGGCGGGGCAGGAGTGTTTCGGCTGGGCGAGGCCGACCAGAATTTCGCCGCCCTCCTCGAGCTCTTCACCCAGACCTTTCGCGAACCCTTCATCGCCCAGCGCTACCTCCCCGAGGTTCGAAAGGGCGACAAGCGCATCATTCTCGTCGACGGCAAGGCGGTGGGGGCCATCAACCGGGTTCCGGCGATTTCCGAGAACCGCTCCAACATGCATGTGGGCGGCAGGCCCGAACCCGCCACCCTTACCAGGCGCGAAGAGGAAATCTGCGAGGCCCTCGGCCCCGATCTGAAGAAGCGCGGATTGATCTTCGTCGGCATCGATGTGATTGGCGATTATCTGACCGAGATCAACGTCACCTCGCCCACCGGCATCCGCGAGATCAGGCGTTTCGGCGGCCCCGACATCGCCGCTCTGATCTGGGATGCGATCGAAACCCGGAGATAGCGCGCTTTCCGGCGAAGCGGAATCGCCTCGCCGAGAAGAATTCGCATCAAATCAATGTTCGCAATTTGTTCTTGCGAAGGTTTGCGACTTATTATAGCGTCAAACGCGTGGGCCAAGGGGCGGGATCATGACGTCGCGGGTGCAGACTGTGGCATTTCAGGGGATCGAGGCGGTTCCCGTCGATGTTCAGGCGCAATTCGTCTCGGGCCAGGTGCAGTTCCATGT
>JANMQL010000128.1:0-6935 GCA_031370475.1 Hyphomicrobiales bacterium
TGGATGATCTGCGGGGTGATGAAGATGATCAGCTCGTTGCGCTTGGCGGATTTATCGGTCTTGCCGATCAGGTCGCCGAGAATAGGTATCTTGTTGATGCCCGGAACGCTGTCCTTCTCGCGGCTTTCCTGGCCGCTGATCAGACCGCCGAGAACCACCGTCTGAGTGGTATAGACCGACACCGTGCTGTCGACGGTGCGTTGCGAAAAAGTCGGCGTCTGGGCGCTGAGGCCCTCGGTGCCGGGCACCACGGCGGAAAGTTCCTGGGAAATTTCCATGGTCACCAGGCCGGCGGAATTCACCCGCGGCTTGACCTTGAGAATGACGCCGGCATCGCGGTATTCGATTGAATTGACGATGGGAGCGTCCTTGCTCTTGGTGTCGGTCACCTGCTGGGTGAGAATCGGCACCTTGTCGCCGACCTTGATGGTGGCGGTTTCGTTTTCGAGCACCAGGACCGATGGCGAGGACACGACCCGCACCCGGGTGACCGAGGACAGCGCGTCGAGTACCAGACTCGGATCGCTGGTCTTGCCGAGAATGAAATTCAGTCCCGGAAAGCTCGGCTTGAGCAGCAGGCCGGCGCCGTTGAACACGCCGCCGGAGACATCGCTGCTCTTCAAATAAGCCTGCACGCCGTAGCGCAGCTTGTCGTTGAGCGTGACTTCGGCGATGGTGGCGTTGATCAGCACCTGGATGGCCGGGCTGTCGATGCGGCGCAGCATCGTCAGAATCTTGCGGTACTCGCGCGGCGTGGCGCGGATCACCAGTGTGTTGTTGGCGATGTTGGGCGTGATGCGGATGCCCGAGGACAGGTCGGTTTCGGGAATGGAGGCGGTTGCATCCTCCGGCTTGGTGGTGGTCTGCTGGCTGTCGGACTTGCCGCTTTCATTGCCCTGGCCTTGCCCTTGCGCGGTGTCGCCGCCCTGCTGCCCGTCGGGGGCGGGCTGCGTGCCGGTCGATTGATCGACGGGCTTCTGGTCGGGCGCCACCTGCGAGATGGTGCTCGCGGCACCGCTCTTCTCGAGGAAGGTCGAATTCAGAATCTTGGCGAAATCGACGGCGCTACCGTTCTGTACCGCATAGACGTAATAACCGGTTTCGTTGGTGCTCGACTTGTCGAGACGGCCGATCCATGACAAAGCCCGGCGCACCTTCTCGGCGCGGTTGGCGATGACGACGACGCCGTTCAGCCGGTCCAGCGGGATGAAGCGAGCCTTGTTGGCGCCGGCGGCGGCGGTGTCGTCGGCGAACACCGCCTCGAGTTGCGTCACCATGTCTTCGGGCGTGCCGTTGGCGAGCACGGCGATGGCGGCGGTCTGGCTCTTCATCCAGTCGACATCGAAAGACAGCACCACGTCGACCAAGGACTGGCGTTCGGCCGCGGTGCCGCGCAGCAGAATCATGCTGCCGGCGTTGGAGGCGCGCACCGTGCCGGAACGGGCGATGAAACTGTCGAGCAGTTCCATCATGTTGGTGACGCCGATGAAGCGCAGCGGGACGACGCTGACGCCATAGCCGGGCGAAGCCGTGCCGCCGGCGGTGCCGAGGTCGGCCACGCCCATCTCGCCGTCAATCACCTCCTGGCTCGCCACGACCTTGACGAGGCCTTCGCTCCGCACCAGCACGGCGCCATTGAGGCGCAGCGCCGCCTCGAAGGCGTCGAGCGCCTCGCGGGCCGACAGCGGCCGGCTGCTGGCCAGGGTGATCGTGCCCTGGACGCGCGGGTCGACAATGTAATTGAGACCGAGGGTCTCGCCGAGAATGAGCTTGGCGGCCTGGGCCAGGTCGGCGCCATCGATGTTGATCGAGTACTTTCCGCCTTCTTCGGTGACACCAGGGGCGGGAAGCGCGCCATCGGTGTCCCGCGGCGGCTGGCCGGGAAAAATCTGGTAGCTGCCGCGCTGGGCATCGGGCGCGGTCGCGGTTTCGCCGCGCGAGATCGAGGTCCGCGGCTTCTTGGCACCGAGGTCAACGTCATCGGGGCCGGGCAAGTTCGACTCCAGCCCGCCGAGACGGGCATTGCAACCTGCAACCGCAACAGCCATCAGGCAGGCGAGCAAGAGGAAGACAGGCCGCCCTATGTACCGGTACACATCAATCACGCCTCTATCCTGCCGCTTACTTTTCTAAACCATGCCCCAGAAATTGAGGCGAGTAAATCTTGAGACACATCAACGGCATAACTTAGCCGATTCGGGCGCGCCGCAGCATCGAACCTGACGGTCATCAACCGTTATCCGCGGACGGCATGTTGGTGTAGCCCGGCACAGCCGTCGAGTCGCGCGGAATTTCGGCCGGCTGCCGTATCGCGCCGCCGGCCGTTGCAGGCATGTCACATGCACGGCCGGCGATCGGGGCATCTGCGAGTCAGGCCAAAATCTGCCGGGCGAACCAGACGATCAGTATGCTGGGGGCGAGAAAACTGCCGAAGGGCACGGGAGTCTGCGCCGTCAACTTTTGTCTTGGCCGCAGCCCTTGCAGCAGAACCGCGCAAAGTGCCGCGCCGGTCGCCACAAGCAAGGTCACCGGCAAGGGTTCGAGGCCGAGCCAGGCGCCGGCGGCGGCGGCAAGCTTGACATCGCCAAGCCCCAAGCCCTCGATGCCGCGCATATTGCGGTAGGCAAGGCGCACCAGAAACAGCGCCCCGGCCGCAACCGCCGCAGCGGCCAAATGGTCCTGCAGGGCCGCGCGCCAATCTTCCGGAAAGGTTAGATACGTTGCCGCAAGTCCGAGCGGGATCGCCGGCAGCGACAGGACATCGGGAATGATGAACTTGCGCTGGTCGACAAGGGCGATGGTCAGCACGGTGAAACCCATATAGCCGGCGGCGACGGCGGCAAGCGGCGGAACCAGCGTCCAGGCATAGGCGGCAACCGGCAGCGCCGCCGCACAGCAAAGAGCGAGTTCCTTGCGACTCAGGCCGTATCGCTGCAACATCCACCTACCCCCGGCACGGGTCTTAACCCCAATGGCGCACAGCGCCAAATACGGCGGTCAGTTTTGTACAGGATTCGGCCGCCAATGTTGCCGCGGGGAGTGGGATTGTATCGCGTTTCAACACATAACGTGAGGATACACCAGCATGACCACGCAACCGGAGATCAGCCATTTGGCGACGGAAGAGCGCATTCGCGCCATTGCCTACGCAATTTGGGAGGAGGAGGGCCGGCCCGACGGCCGCGCCGCGGAGCACTGGCGGGTGGCCTGTGAGCTCGTTGCCGCGGAGGCGCAGCTGCCCGATTGGCTGCAGCCCAAGGAGCCGCCCGCCCCGGCTAGCGGGCTCAAGGCCGCCTGAATCCTTCTTTCGGCACGGCCATTGCAAAGCTTAGCCCGACACAGGCCGTTGTTTCAGGGAGGGACGCATGCTGGTAACCATCTGCAAGTTCGGCGGCTGGTATCTGGTCTATGAATTTGCTTCCTCGGCGGCGCTCGCTGCCGCGGCATGGGGGAGCGGTCTATTCGGAACTTGATATCCGGGGTTACAGCACATCCACTGGAGTAAACTTGGGCCGCCCCCGCGCGGCCCATTTCTTTTGATCCAGGCCGGCACAATTGCGCCACGATTAACCACTCCCATTTCCGGCCGAAGCCATTATATAATCAACCCCATGCCGATCCGTGATCCCGACAAGGATGATCATCAGACGGGTGTGATCACCCGGACGAAGGTCCGCACCAAGAAGCCGTCGCTCTATAAGGTGCTGCTTCTGAACGACGATTTCACGCCCATGGAATTCGTCGTACATGTGTTGGAACGGTTTTTCGGCAAGGGGCGGGAAGAGGCGACGCGCATCATGCTGCATGTGCACCAGAAGGGGGTGGGCATCTGCGGGGTATACACATTCGAAGTAGCGGAAACGAAAGTAACCCAGGTAATGGACTTTGCCAGGAAGCACCAGCATCCGCTACAATGCACCATGGAAAAGGAATAGCCGCGGCATGCCGACATTCTCCCGCAGTCTCGAAAAGGCCCTGCACCGGGCCCTGGCCATCGCCAACGAGCGGCATCACGAATATGCCACGCTCGAGCACCTGCTGCTGGCGCTCACCGACGACAAGGACGCTTCCGCGGTGATGCGCGCCTGCAATGTCGATATCGGGGCGCTGCGGCGCAGCCTCGAACACTACATCGACAACGATCTCGCCAACCTGATTTCCGATACCGGCGAAGAGTCGAAGCCCACCGCCGGCTTCCAGCGCGTCATCCAGCGCGCCGTCATCCATGTGCAGTCCTCGGGCCGCGAGGAAGTGACCGGCGCCAATGTGCTGGTCGCCATCTTCGCCGAGCGCGAGAGCCATGCCGCCTTCTTCCTGCAGGAGCAGGACATGACCCGCTACGACGCGGTCAATTACATTTCGCACGGCATCGCCAAGCGGGCCGGGCTGTCGGATACGAGGCCCGCCCGCGGCGTCGACCAGGACCAGCAGCAGGGCGGTGGCGGCGGCGGCGAGGAGGAACGCGAGGGGCCGAAGAAGAAGGGCGAGGCCGACGCGCTCGACGCCTATTGCGTCAATCTCAACAAGAAGGCGGCCGAGGGCCGCATCGATCCGCTGATCGGCCGAGAGATGGAAGTCAACAGGACGATCCAGATTTTATGCCGCAGGCAAAAGAACAATCCGCTGTTCGTCGGCGATCCCGGCGTCGGCAAGACGGCGATCGCCGAGGGGTTGGCCCGCAAGATCATCAAGGGCGACGTGCCGGCCGTGCTCAAGGACTGCACCGTCTTCCAGCTCGACATGGGCGCGCTCCTGGCGGGCACCCGCTATCGCGGCGATTTCGAGGAACGCCTCAAGGCGGTGATCAAGGAAATCGAATCAAAGCCCGGCGCCATCATGTTCATCGACGAAATCCACACGGTGATCGGGGCGGGCGCCACATCGGGCGGCTCCATGGATGCCTCGAACCTGTTGAAGCCGGCACTCGCCGGGGGCGCGCTGCGCTGCATCGGCTCCACCACCTACAAGGAATACCGCCAGCACTTCGAGAAGGACCGGGCGCTGGTCCGCCGCTTCCAGAAGATCGACGTCAACGAGCCGTCGATTCCGGACGCCATCGCCATCCTCAAGGGCCTCAAGCCCTATTACGAGGAATTCCACAAGGTCCACTACACCGACGCGGCGATCGAGAGCGCGGTCCAGCTTTCAGCCCGCTACATGAGCGAGCGCAAATTGCCGGACAAGGCCATCGACGTGATCGACGAGACCGGCGCCTCGCAGATGCTGCTGGCGGAGGACAAGCGGCGCAAGACCATCGACGTGCCGGAGATCGAGGCGACGATCGCCACCATGGCGCGGATTCCGGCCAAGACCGTGTCCAAGGACGACGCCACGGTGCTGCGCAATCTCGATGTTGAGCTCAAACGCCTGGTGTTCGGCCAGGACAAGGCCATCGAGGCGTTGACCTCGGCGATCAAGCTGTCGCGGGCCGGCCTGCGCGAGCCGGAAAAGCCCATCGGCTGCTATTTGTTCTCCGGCCCCACCGGGGTGGGCAAGACGGAAGTGGCCAAGCGGCTGGCCGAAGTGCTGGGCGTCAACATGCTGCGCTTCGACATGTCGGAATATATGGAGCGCCATTCGGTGTCGCGGCTGATCGGCGCGCCGCCGGGCTATGTCGGCTTCGACCAGGGAGGCCTCCTGACCGACGGCATCGACCAGCACCCCTATACGGTCCTGCTGCTCGACGAGATCGAGAAGGCGCACCCGGACCTGTTCAATATCCTTCTGCAGGTGATGGACCACGGCAAGCTCACCGACCACAACGGCAAATCGGTCGATTTCCGCAATGTGATCCTGATCATGACCACCAATGCCGGGGCCCAGGACATGGCGCGGGAGGCCATGGGCTTCACCCAGAATGTGCGCGAGGGCGACGATCAGGAGGCGATCAAGCGCCTGTTCACGCCGGAGTTCCGCAACCGCCTCGACGCGACCATCGCCTTCAGCCACTTGCCGCCGGATGTGGTGCGCAAGGTGGTGGAGAAATTCATCCTCCAGCTCGAGGCCCAGCTCTCCGAGCGGCAGATCAATATCGAGCTATCGACGGAGGCGGCCGACTGGCTGGCGGTGAAGGGTTATGACAACCAGATGGGCGCGCGTCCGCTGGCGCGGCTGATCCAGGAGCAGGTCAAGAAGCCGCTGGCCGAGGAAGTGCTGTTCGGCAAGCTTACAAAGGGCGGCACGGTGCGCATCCTGCTCAAGGATAACGCGCTGACCTTCCAGTATCTCGGCCGCGACGAGGAAAAGGCGCTGCCAAAACCTGCCGAGCGCAAGGCCCTGCCGCGCGCCAGCCGGGCCAAGCCGGCCCCGCCGCGCAAGCCGGCAAAGGCGAAATAGGCGTCAGCGGACCGCCAAGTTCTCTCTTGGGCGGCCATGGCCGGCACCGACAATTAACTTTCGGTCATGCCGGAACAAACCGCCAGCCCCCGGCCTATCTATTGGTGAGAGCAGGCGCGGAAGGAAATACCTCCCGCGTGCCCTGCCCACCCCTCCGTCCGGGGATCGGGACGCAAGGAGAGACCCCCATGAAAATGACACTGATACGCAGCGCGGGCGTAATCGCCGCCGCATTGCTACTGGCCGCCGCGGCCCAGGCCGCCGAACTGCTTGCCGCCAAGGATGGCATGACCCTCTATGTCTTCGACAAGGACAAGGGCGGCGTGTCGAGTTGTTACGACACCTGCGCCGCGAAGTGGCCGCCCTATCTCGGCAATAAGAGCGATGCCATGATGAAGGACTGGACGCTGATATCGCGCACCGACGGCAAGCTGCAATGGGCCTATGACGGCAAACCGCTGTACTTCTACAAGGCCGACAAGAAGAAGGGCGACAAGACCGGCGACGGGCTTGGCGGCGTCTGGCACGTCATCATGGAGTGAGAAGCCGGGCAGGGCCCTAACGCAGCGCTGCCCGGGCCATGACATATCAGAAGAGAG
>JANMQL010000178.1:0-4144 GCA_031370475.1 Hyphomicrobiales bacterium
GGTCGTGGACGGCAACGCCGAGGCGAGTGCCGGCATCCATGATCTTCTTGGTCATGTCGATATCGGCCATGGAGGGCGTAGGATCGCCGGAGGGGTGATTATGGACGAGCACGATGGCCGAGGCGGATAGTTCGAGCGCCCGCTTCACCACTTCGCGCGGATAGACGGGCGTGTGATCGACGGTGCCGCGCTGCTGCACCTCATCGGCGATCAGCTGATTCTTCTTGTCGAGAAACAGAATGCGGAACTGCTCGATCTCGGCGAAGGCCATGCCGGCCCGGCAATAGTCGAGAATGGCGTTCCACGACGACAGCACCGGCCGCTTGACGATTTCGCCCTTTATCAGCCTGAGGGCGGCGGCGTGAATGAGTTTCAGCTCGGTGATTACGGCATCGCCGGCGCCCTTGATTTCCTTGAGCCGTTCGGGCGGTGCGCTGATCACCTCGGCGAAGGAACCGAAGCGGGCGATCAGGGCCTTGGCGAGCGGCTTGGTGTCGCCGCGGCGGATGGCGCGATAGAGCACCATTTCGAGAAGCTCGTAATCGGGCAGCGCATCGGCGCCGCCCTCGATGAAACGATCCTTCAGGCGGCCGCGATGGCCGAGATAATGGGGCTTGGCGCCGGCATCGTCGAAGCCTGCCACGGCGTCAGGCCTTGCAGGGCGGACGGTCGAGGCCCTTGGGGGAGAGGGTGAAGATTTCATAGCCGGTCTCGGTCACCGCCACCGTATGCTCGAACTGCGCCGAAGGCGAGCGGTCGCGGGTGACCGCCGTCCAACCATCGCTCAATATCTTCACATGCGGACGGCCGAGATTGATCATCGGCTCGATCGTGAAGAACATGCCGGGCTTCAATTCCACACCTTCGCCCGGGCGGCCGTAATGGAGAACATTGGGATGGTCGTGGAAGACACGGCCGAGACCATGGCCGCAGAAATCGCGCACCACCGAGCAGCGCTCGGCCTCGGCATGGGTCTGGATCGCGTGGCCGACATCGCCCAAATGGCCGCCGGGCTTGATCGCGGCAATGCCGCGCATCAGGCAATCATAGGTGACTTCAACCAGTCGCTCGGCCTTGCGCGGCACTTCGCCCACGCAATACATGCGGCTTGAATCGCCGTGCCAACCGTCGACGATCAGGGTGATATCGATGTTGACGATATCGCCCTCGCGCAACGGCTTGTCGTTGGGAATGCCGTGGCAAACGACGTGGTTGATCGAGGTGCAAATCGATTTCGGATAGCCGCGATAATTGAGGGGAGCGGGGACCGCCTTGTGGGCGCTGGCGAATTCGACGACGAGCCGGTCGAGCGTTTCGGTGGCGACGCCGGGCCGCACTTCGGATACCAGCATATCGAGAGCCTCCGCCGTCAGCCGGCCGGCCTTGCGCATGCCTTCGAAATCCTCGGGCGGATGCAGCTTGATTTTCCCCGAGCGCGAGGCGGCGGCTTCATTTGCGGCGACATAGATCATTCAGGGTTCCTCGACCGGTATGGCCCGGACGGCGGTAATTTCTCCGGTGGTAACTTTACAACAATAGGCGAAAGCCTCAACTCCGGCTTTGCGCGCCTTGCGGAAGGCCTGCAAATAGTGAGGATCGAGATCGCCGGCAAGGGCAAAACGGGCGGGGGACTCGGCCTGGATCAGATAAACCATCGCTGCCCTGGCGCCGGCTGCCACCATATCCGCCAATTCGGCCAGATGCTTTTTGCCGCGCTCGGTGACGCAATCGGGGAATTCAGCGAGGCGAGGCCGGCGGAAGAGATGCACGTTCTTGACCTCGACATAGCAAGGCGGCCTGGCGATGTCTTCCAGGAGAATATCGATGCGGCTGTTGCGGCCGTATTTGACTTCGTTGCGCAGGCCGGCATAGCCGGCGAATTCCGCCATGCGCCCGGCCTTGATGGCATCGGTCACAATGCGGTTGGGGTGGCCGGTGTTGATGCCGACGAGGCCGTGGCCGGGAAGATCGAGGAGTTCCCAGGTGTGGGCATATTTGCGGGTAGGGCTTTCGGAGCGCGACAGCCAGACGATGTTGCCGGGCTCGGTCAGGCCCAGCATGGAGCCGGTGTTGGGACAGGCGGCGGTGACGGTTTCGCCTGTGTCCAGAGTCACATCGGCAAGAAACCGCTTGTAACGCTTGAGGAGGCGGCCGCGGCTGAGAGGTGAGGGGAAGAACATGTTTTGACAGTCCTGACCGGCAGTGGCACATGAAGCGGGAACAAAGGCAAGCCCGTCGATGAACGATACCACGCCCACCGCCGCCGTTCTGCTGATCGGCGATGAAATCCTGTCCGGCCGCACCAAGGACCGGAACCTCGGCTTCATCGCCGATTATCTCTTCGCACTCGGCATCGACCTCAAGGAGGCCAGGGTGGTGGCCGACGTGGAGGCGGAGATCGTGGCGGCGGTCAACGCGCTCAGGGCGCGCTACAGCTATGTGTTCACGACCGGCGGCATCGGCCCCACCCATGACGACATCACCGCCGATGCGGTGGCCAAGGCCTTCGATGTGACGATCGATCACCACCCCGATGCAGTTGCGACACTTCTGGCCTATTTCAAGGAAATCGGCCGCGAGCCGAACGAGGCGCGCCTGCGCATGGCGCGGGTGCCGAAGGGTGCGGTGCTGATCGACAATCCGGTGTCGAAGGCGCCGGGGTTCCAGATCGGCAACGTGTTCGTCATGGCGGGGGTGCCGAAAATCATGCAGGCGATGCTGGAGCAGGTGATGCCGCGGCTGGCGAAGGGCGTGCCGATGCAGTCGCGGGCCATCGAAGTTCTTGGCGGAGAAGGAGACCTGGCCAAGCCGCTCGGCGAAATTCAATCGCGCTATCCGACGGTGATCATCGGCTCCTACCCGTTCCAGTCGGTGGCGGGCTTTGCCGCCAATCTGGTCTTGCGCTCGCGCGATTTTCCCGCCCTCGATGCGGCGGAAGCCGAGGTCAAGGCCATGGCGCAGCGCCTGACCGACGACGGCAAGGCGTACGGCTGGTCCTAGAGCATGTTCCGCCAAAGTGCGCGCACTTTGGCGACAAGAACATGCTCCAGAAATTAAATCTGGCGCGATTTCTTTTCGGCGAAGTGAGTCCATTTCGCCGGAAAGCGCGCTGAATCCTCAGGCGGCCAGGGCGCGGGTCACCTTGGCAACCAGATCGTTGCGGGTAAAGGGCTTGTTGACCAGGTCGATGGTGTCGGGCAGGTTCTGCATCTGACGCACCGAGCCCGGCGCATAACCCGACATGAACAGCACCTTGAGCTCGGGCCTGACCTTCAGCGCCTTGGCCGCCATGTCCGGACCGTTCATGCCGCCGGCCATGATCACGTCGGAGAGGACGAGATCGATGTCGGGACGGGTCTGGATGAGGTGCAGGCCTTCGGCGCCATTTGCCGCCACGAGGGTTTCGAAGCCCATGTCCTCGATCATGGCGGCGGCAACGTCGCGTACCGAAGGATTGTCCTCGACCACCAGAACCACGGTCTTCTTGGCGGCGGGCGCGGGAATAGCCGTCTCGAGTTTGACGACCGTGGTGGTGGGGGCGGCCTCCGGCACGGCGGGTTCGGCGACCGCCGCGGGAATTTCCACGGGCAACGGGGCTGCCGCGGCCTGGGGCTGAAACGAGCTGAATTCCTTGAGGACCTGAGCCTGCAATTCAAACGCGGTGGCGGGTTCGGCGGCGGTCTTGAGGCGCGGCAGATACATCTTGATCGTCGTGCCGTGGCCCATTTCCGAATAAATCTTCACATGACCGCCCGACTGCTTGGTGAAGCCGTAGATCATCGACAGGCCGAGGCCCGATCCCGCTTCCGGCCCCTTGGTGGTGAAGAAGGGCTGGAAGACCTTTTCGATATTCTCCGGGGCGATGCCACAACCGGTGTCGGTGACGGCGATCTCGACGTAATCGCCGGTCAGCACCTCTTCGTTCTCGTCGCAATAGGCCTGATCCAGGTACTTGTTCGATGTCTCGATGATCAGCGCGCCGCCCTTGGGCTTCATGGCGTCGCGGGCGTTGATCGCCAGATTGAGAATGGCCGTCTGCAGCATGGTGGCGTCGGCCTTGACCGCCCAGACCGACTGGCCCGGCATGATCTTGAGTTCGACGGTGCCGCCGATCGCCTGCTGCAGCATGTCCTGCATCTTGAAG
>JANMQL010000183.1:0-1559 GCA_031370475.1 Hyphomicrobiales bacterium
GAGACGATTTCGACCTTCTCGCCTTTCTCCAGTGCGGGCTTGGCCTGTTCGATCAGCTTGCGGTCGAGGATATGGTCGATGCCATGATCCTGCTGCGTCGTCTTGCGGGTGGCGACGGGTCCGACCGCATCGGGCTTGGCGAAAATCCTGGAGAAATCGAGGCCCTTGGCTTTCCAATGGGAAATCGCCTCCTGCTGATCCAGCCAGCCGGTGGCGCCAATCAGTTGATCGAATGACGTGAGCCCCATGGCGGCGAGAAGCTCGCGCAATTCCTCGGCGACGAAGAAGAAGTAATTGATCACGTGCTCCGGCTGGCCCTTGAAGCGCTTGCGCAGTTCCGGATCCTGGGTGGCAACGCCGACCGGGCAGGTGTTGAGATGGCACTTGCGCATCATGATGCAGCCCGCCGCGATCAGGGGTGCCGTGGCAAAACCGATTTCGTCGGCGCCGAGGAGAGCGGCGATCGCCACATCGCGCCCCGTCCGTATGCCGCCATCGGCCTGTACCGAAATGCGGCCGCGCAGATCGTTGGCGACCAAGGTCTGCTGGGTTTCGGCCAGGCCGATTTCCCAGGGGAGCCCAGCATGCTTGATGGAGGTAAGCGGCGAGGCGCCGGTGCCGCCTTCATAACCGGAAATCGTCACATGGTCGGCATGGGCCTTGGAGACGCCGGCGGCGACGGTGCCGACGCCCACTTCGGAGACAAGCTTGACCGAGACCTTGCCCGCCGGATTGACGTTTTTCAGATCGAAGATCAGCTGCGCCAGATCCTCGATCGAATAGATGTCATGGTGCGGCGGCGGCGAGATCAGGCCGACGCCCGGGGTCGAATGGCGCACCCTGGCGATGACGCTATCGACCTTGTGACCGGGCAACTGGCCGCCTTCGCCGGGCTTGGCGCCTTGCGCCATCTTGATCTGCATCATGTCGGAGTTGACGAGATATTCGGCGGTGACGCCGAAGCGTCCGCTCGCCACCTGCTTGATGGCCGAGCGCATGCTGTCGCCGTTCGGCAAGGGCGTGAAGCGGTCGCGCTCCTCGCCGCCCTCGCCGGTGTTGGACTTGCCGCCGATGCGGTTCATGGCGATGGCCAGCGTTGTATGGGCCTCGCGGCTGATCGAGCCGAAAGACATGGCGCCGGTGGAGAAGCGCTTGACGATCTTGGCCGCCGGCTCGACCTCCTCGATCGGCACGGACTTGCGGCCCATCTCCTCGGCGGTTCGGATGCGGAACAGGCCGCGCATGGTCTTGAGGCGTTCGGCCTGTTCGTTCACCAACTTCGCAAAAGTGCGGTACTGTTCCTTGGAATTGCCGCGCACCGCATGCTGCAGGCTGGCGACGGTCTCGGCATTCCACACATGGGCCTCGCCGCGCAGACGGAAGGCATAGTCGCCGCCGACATCGAGGGCGGCGCGGAACACCGGGTTCTCGCCGAAGGCGTCTTCATGGCGGCGGAATGCTTCCTCGGCGATTTCGGTAAGGCCGATGCCTTCGATCTGGGTGGCGGTGCCGGTGAAGTATTTTGTCACGAAATCGCCGGACAGGCCGACGGCGTCGAA
>JANMQL010000201.1:0-2240 GCA_031370475.1 Hyphomicrobiales bacterium
AAGACGATGCCGTCATAAAAGCCCGCCGCTGCCAGTTTGGTGATCTGGGCCACGTGCTTGGGCGCCAGATCGGCCCTGAGCTTGATATCGAAGGCGCAGCCCTTGCTGGTTTCGATGGTCAGCTTCTCCGCCGCCAGGGCCGGACCTGCGAGCAACATGGCCGCCGTTGCGGCGATGCCGAGTATCTTGATCATACCTCTCTCCGTTCTTGTTGGTGGGTTGAAACCGGTCAGGCCTGGCGCTTGAGGGCCGCGGCCATGGCGCCCTGCGCCTCTTTGGGAATGAACAGCGTAATGTCGCCCCCCATGCGGGCAATCTGCTTGACCAGCGAGGAGGCGATCATGCGGGTTGCCGGCGATGCGGCGAGAAACACGGTTTCAATATCCGGCGCCATGGAGCCATTCATCTGGCCCATCTGCACTTCGTAATCGAAATCGCTAGCATCGCGCAATCCGCGGATGATCACACCGGCGTGATGACGGCGCGCCGCGTTGACGGCGAGATCGTCGAAGGTGGCGACGGAAATCTTGATCCCCGTATGTTCGGCGATGGGCTTGGTTACCTCTTCCAGCAGGCGCACCCGGGTTTCAGCATCGAGCAGCGATTGCTTGCCGTGATGCACGCCCACGCCCAGTACCAGCTTGTCGACGAGCCGGGCCGAGCGGGCGATTACGTCGAGATGCCCGTAGGTGACGGGATCGAAGGAACCGGGATAGAATCCTGTGCGGGACATGGGCGTCTTATCGCCCTAGCGGCTCTTGATCGCAAGCCATATGCCGCCGGCCATGAGGGACAATCCGCTCGCCGTTTCGATGACCCGGATACGCGAACGCGACAGCCACTGGCCGGCGCGGCCGGCGGCAAAGGCATAGGCTCCGTCGCCAACCGCCGCCACGGCCATGAAGGTCAAGCCGAGGAAGACAAGCTGGCGGACGAAATCGCCCGAAGGATCGATAAAGGGCGGAATTAGCGCGCCGAACAGCACCAGCATTTTGGGGTTCGACAGGATGACGATAAAGCCCTGCAGGAAAAAACTGCCCTGGGGCCTGGAGCGCTCGGCCATCACCAGCTCGCCCTTTGAGCGAATGAGCTTGATGCCAAGCCAGAACAGATAGGCCGCCCCCGCCCAGCGCAGCAGATCGAACCAGAACCCCATGAATTGCAGGGCAGCACCCAAGCCCGCCACGGCGATTGCCAGCCAGATGGCAACACCCGCCTGGGTGCCGGCGACGTTCAGGAGGCCCGCCTTTGCCCCATGGCGCAGGCTGTTAGCGATAATGACGGTCACCGTCGGTCCCGGCACGATGACAAGGGCCAGGCAGGCAGCTACATAGGCAATATAGGTTTCAAGCGGCATGGGTCATCTCCACGGCCAAGCCAACCACATTCCGGCCAGAACTAGCAAACCGCCGCTGGCATAGTCGATCCATTTCAGCCGGTCGCCGGAGAGAAAATTCCGGGCCTGGCCGGCCAGGGTGGCCAGGAGACTGCCGGCCAGGGCGCTGACGGCGATGAAGGTGGCTCCCAGAATGGCGAGTTGCGGCGCCACCGGCTTCGCCGGATCAACGAAGGGTGGGAGAAAGGCGGCCAGGAACAGGATCACTTCCGGATTGGCCACCGCCACCAGAAAGCCGTCGCGGAACAATTCGCCCGTCGGATTGGCGCCATAGGCCGAAACCTTCCCGGCATTGCGCAGCCGGGATAGGCCGAGCCATATCAGATAGAGGGCGCCGCCGAGCCTGATCCAGTCGAACCAGGTGCGCATCGCTTCGGCGATCCAAGCGAGACCGAGCGCCACGACGGCGATGAGCAAGGCAAATCCGAAAACGTTGCCAGCTACCGAAATCAGTCCGCCGCGCACACCATAGCCGGCGCTGTTGGCGACGATCACCGACATGGCGGGGCCCGGCTTGAGGAAAAGCAGCAGGCACGCACCGAGAAACGTCAGGAAGAGATCGGCCGCCATGGCTTGCACGCGCTCGTATTATTTGGCCGGTGGCGAATCCTGGGCATCGCCTTCCTCTTCCTCGCCGATCCGTTCGACCGAAACCACATGCTCGTCCGCCGCGGTATTGATGACGATGACGCCCTGGGTGGAGCGGCCAGCCTTACGGATGTCATGGACCGGGCAGCGGATCAACTGGCCGCCGTCGGTGACCAGCATGATCTGGTCACTGTCATCAACCGGGAAGGAAGCAACCAATGGACCGTTGCGCTCATTGACCGCCATGGCGACGATG
>JANMQL010000207.1:0-3019 GCA_031370475.1 Hyphomicrobiales bacterium
CAGGTCATAGCCTGCGCTGTCGAGATGCTTGCCGCCGAGGCGGACGATTTCGCCGGTCACCAGCACCATTTCGATGCCCAGCACATTGTTGGTGGTGAGGCCGTATTTGAGACAATGCACGCCGCCGGAATTTTCCGCCACATTGCCGCCGATGGTGCAGGCGATCTGCGATGAGGGATCGGGGGCGTAATAGAAGCCGCGCGCCCCGACCGCATCGCTGATCGCCAGATTGGTGACGCCCGGCTGCGCCGTGACGCAGCGGTTGCCGTAGTCGATGTCGAGAATCTTCTTGAACTTGCCCAGTCCCAGCAGCACTCCGTCGGCCAGCGGCAGGGCGCCGCCCGACAGCGAAGTTCCCGCTCCCCTTGGCACCAGTTTGATGCCCTGCTCGTGACAATGGCGCAGCACAAGCGAGACCTGTCCGGTGGTTTCCGGCAAGACCACCAGCAACGGCATCTGCCGGTAGGCGGTGAGGCCATCCGACTCATAGGCCCGCATTTCGACGGGCGTCTCGATCACCCCTTCGCCCGGAACGATGCGGCGCAGGGCCGCCGCCAATTCGCCCCTTCGGGCGATTGTCCCGGCATCGGGGATCGGCATGCTGAGCATAAATGTCGCACCTTGATCGCGGTCGAGAAATTTGGCCTAAGATCGATCATTGATACCGCCAATGGGGACGTTCGAGCAATCAAGTTGATGTGGAGGCAATGGCAATGATCAAGACCGCAGTCCTGTCCGCCCTGGTGTTGTCGCTGGCCGCGTTGCCGGCGCTGGCCGAGGGCGATGCCGCCAAGGGCGAAAAAATCTTCAAGAAATGCATGGCCTGCCACACGGCGGAGGAAGCGACCAACAAGACCGGCCCCTACCTCAAGGGTGTCTATGGCCGCAAGGCGGCCACCGCCGAGGGCTATAAATATTCCGCCGATCTCCTGGCGCTGGGTGAATCGGGCGCCGTCTGGGACGACGCCAATCTCGACAAATATCTGGAAAACCCCAAGACCATGGTGCCCAAGGGCAAGATGTCCTTTCCCGGCCTCAAGAAGCCCGACGAGCGCGCCGACCTGATCGCCTGGTTGAAGACCAAGATGTAGCGCTTGCGGGCGGCCTTTGCGGCTGGCAAGAAGCTGGCCTCCGAGGAATTGCAAGAATGACCGTTCCCGCGCCGCGCGTCGGCCTCTTCGTCACCTGCCTGGTCGATCTCATCCGGCCCTCCGTGGGCTTTGCCGCCGTAAAACTTCTCGAGGATGCGGGCGCCCACGTCGAAGTGCCCGAAGCCCAGACCTGCTGCGGCCAGCCCGCCTATAATTCCGGCGACCGCCGCGATGCCGTAGGCATCGCCCGCCAGGTGATCGCGGCATTCAGGGATTTCGACTACGTGGTGGTGCCGTCCGGCTCCTGCGGCGGCATGATCGCCAAGCATTATCCCGAACTTTTTGCCGAGGGCTCGCCCGAGCGCGCCGCGGCGGAGACGCTGGCGGCGAAGACCCATGAGCTTGTCTCCTTCCTCGTCAATGTGATGAAGATCGAGAGGGTCGAGGCGCAATTCGCGGCGCGAGCCACCTATCACGATTCCTGCTCGGGCCTGCGCGAGCTTGGCATCAAGCAGGAGCCGCGCCAACTCCTGGCTTCGGTCGAAGGCGTAACCTTGCGCGAAATGACCGATGCGGAAGTCTGCTGCGGTTTCGGCGGCACCTTCTGCGTCAAATATCCGGCGATCTCCGGCAAGATGCTGGAGAAGAAACTGAAGAACATCGCCGCCAGCGGGGCGGACACGCTGATCGCCGGCGATCTCGGCTGCCTGATGAACATGGCAGGCCTGCTGAAGCGCCAGGGCTCCGCCATCAAGGTGCGCCATGTGGCCGAGGTTCTGGCCGGCGACATGGCAACCCCTCCCATCGCCGAGGGCCAATGATGGAGACCACCTCGGCGCAGTTTCCCGCCAATGTCGCCAAGGCACTGGCCGACAAGCACCTGCAATATGCCCTGACCGAGACCGGCCCGCGCTTCATCGCCAAGCGCGCCAAGGCCCGCGAGGCGCTGCCGGAGTTCGATGCCCTGCGCGACCAGGCCCGCGACATCAAGGACCATGTGCTGGCCCATCTCGATATTTATCTGGAGCGCTACGAAGCGAAGGTGATCGAGACTGGCGGAACGGTTCATTGGGCGTCAAGCGCCGAGGAAGCCCGCGCCGCCATCCTGGCCGTCTGCAAGCGCGTCGATGCGAAAATCGTCACCAAGGGCAAGTCGATGATCTCCGAGGAGATCGATTTGAACCAGGCGCTGGAAGCCGCCGGCCACACGCCGGTTGAAACCGATCTCGGCGAATATCTGATCCAGCTCCGCAAAGAACGCCCCAGCCACATCATCGCTCCCGCCGTGCATCTGACCCGCGACCAGATCGAGGCCGATTTCCGCAAAGCCCACACCCATCTCGATCCCAACCGCGATCTCACTGAAATTCCGTCACTGGTGGAGGAGGCCCGCACCGAGCTGCGGCAGAAATATTTCGCCGCCGATGTCGGCATTACCGGTGCTAATTTTTTAATTGCCGAAACGGGAACCTCGATCATCGTCACCAATGAGGGCAATGGCGACCTGACGCAGCTCCTGCCGAAAGTGCACATCGTCATTGCCTCGATCGAGAAAATCGTTCCGACCTTGGAAGATGCCGCGACCATCCTGCGCGTGCTGGCCCGCTCGGCCACGGGGCAGGATTTTTCCAACTACACGACACTGTCGACCGGCCCCAAGCGCGATGGCGATCCCGATGGGCCGGAGGAATATCACGTCGTTATCCTCGACAATGGCCGCTCGAATGTTTTAGGGACCGAGTTTCAGGACATGCTGCGCTGCATTCGCTGCGGTGCTTGCCTCAATCACTGCCCGGTGTTCAATGCGGTCGGCGGCCACGCCTATGGTTCGGTCTATCCCGGCCCCATCGGTGCGGTGGTCACACCCGCTCTGGTTGGCATTGCCAATGCCTGGCATTTGCCCAATGCCTCAACCTTCTGCGGCCGTT
>JANMQL010000350.1:0-7162 GCA_031370475.1 Hyphomicrobiales bacterium
ATCGCCAAGGAGCGGCGCGGCGATTTCCTCGGCGCCACGGTGCAGGTGATCCCGCATGTGACCGACGCCATCAAGGACTTCGTCAAGACCGGCAATGACGGCTTCGATTTCGTGCTTGTCGAGATCGGCGGCACGGTGGGCGACATCGAGGGCCTGCCATTCTTCGAGGCCATTCGCCAGTTCGGCCAGGAACAACCGCGCGGCTCCTGCATCTATATCCATCTGACGCTTCTGCCCTTCATTCCGACGGCGGGTGAGCTCAAGACCAAGCCCACCCAGCACTCGGTCAAGGAGCTGCGCTCGATTGGCATCCAGCCCGATATCCTGCTGTGCCGCGCCGACCGCGAAATTCCGGCGGGCGAGCGCCGCAAGATTGCGTTGTTCTGCAATGTCAGGCCCTCCGCCGTCATCCAGGCCCTCGATGTCAAAAGCATTTACGACGTGCCGCGCGCCTATCATGCCGAAGGACTCGACAAGGAAGTGCTCGATGCTTTCGGCCTCGCCCGTGCCAAGGATCCGGACCTGTCCAAATGGCACGAGATCATGCACCGCATCACCCAGCCGGAAGGCGAGGTGAAGATCGCCGTTGTCGGCAAATATACCGGACTTCTCGACGCCTATAAGTCGCTGAACGAGGCCCTGATTCATGGCGGCATCGCCAACAAGGTCAAAGTCAATCTCGAGTGGATCGAGTCGGAAATCTTCGAGAAGGAGGATCCCGCGCCCTATCTCGAGGGCGTGCACGGTATCCTGGTGCCCGGCGGCTTCGGCGAGCGCGGCTCGGAGGGCAAGATCAAGGCGGCCGCCTTCGCCCGCATCCGCAAGGTTCCCTATTTCGGCATCTGCTTCGGCATGCAGATGGCCTGCATCGAGGCGGCTCGCAATCTATGCGGCATCGTCGGCGCCAGCTCGACCGAATTCGGCGAGACCAAAGAACCGGTGGTCGGCACCATGACCGAATGGATGAAGGGCAATGAGTTGGAAATCCGCAAGATGGGCGGCGATCTCGGCGGCACCATGCGGCTCGGCGCCTATGACGCCGAGCTCAAGCCCGGCAGCAAGATCGCCGAAATCTATGGCGTCACGCGTATTTCCGAGCGCCACCGCCACCGTTACGAGGTCAACACCCGCTACCGCGAGCGGCTTGAGAAGGCCGGCATGAGTTTCGCTGGCCTGTCGCCCGACGGCTTGCTGCCGGAAACCATCGAATATCCGGATCATCCCTGGTTCATCAGCGTCCAGTATCATCCGGAACTCAAGTCGAAGCCCTTCGAGCCGCATCCGCTCTTCGCATCCTTCATCGCGGCGGCGGTCGAACAAAGCCGGCTGGTATAGCGATGGGCCCGGCGCGGCAGGCGTTTCGCGTCTTTGCTCTTGCCATCCTCGCGGCATGGCTCACGATCGCTGTCGCTTTTGCCTATGACCAGGCGGTGACCGGCCAAGCCGAACGGGCCGTCGAAAGCTTCCGCGCCGACCTCAAGACCATCGAATCCGTGTTGCAACTGCCGACGCTGAGCGATGATCAGCTCGGCGAGAAACGCGTCCTCCTGGAGGACATCCGCGGCAAGGCGCTGACCCAGGCCGGCACCTTGACCGGTCCGCTCGGCGAGATTGCCCAGCAGATCGATCAGCTTGGACCGGCTCCCGCCGAAGGCCAGAGCGAAGCCGATACCATCGCCGCACAACGCAAGTCCCTGAGCGAATCGCAGAGTCGCTTGCAGGCCGCCAAGGCCCAGCTTGAGCTGGTGGCGGTCGAGGCCGAGCAGATGGCGGGCCGCGCCGCCTCGCTCCAGCGCGGCCGCTTCTTCAGCCGCATTTTCGAGGCCGGACGTTCGATCCTCAATCCGGTTTTGTGGCGCGATACCGGTCTCGGGGCCGCGCTCTTCGCCCAACGCATCGGTGCGCTGCTGGGTAATTGGTGGGACGAGGCGGCTCGCACCGGCAATGCCTGGTGGCTGCTGTTCGCGCCCGGTTGCTTGGCGGCATTGGCGGCTCTCTATTCGCTGATCGGCCGGCGGCTGCGGCGCTGGCTCGAACCCGGCATGCGGATGGTCCGCGCCCCCGATGAGTTCGATCGCATCTGGCGGGTCTTTCGCGCCGGCCTGAGCGCCTTTGTTCTCATTGCTTTGGCGCTGATCCTGCCCGTCTCCGTGTCCCTGGCCATGGGCGGCTTCCTGACGCCGCGCTTCGAAATGCTCGTAAGCGCGGTTCTCGACATTGCGCTCACCGTCGGTGTTTTTCATGTCTTTGTGCGCCGTGCCGCCGCACCGGGCCAGTCCGCCTGGCGCATCGTCGATCTCGACGACCGCAGCGCGGCGCGCGTCGCCCTGTTGGCAACGCTTACCGCGTTTATCTCGATCACGGCCGAACGCATCGCCGAAATCGCCGACGCACTGTATCTGCCGGTGAGCTACACGATCGGCCAGTCGGCGCTGGTCGCCGTGGTTCTGCTGTTGCTTCAGACGTTTATCCTGTTCAGCCTGCACAATCAGCCGGGGCTTGCCGACAAGACACCGGGCAGACGTGTCTATTTCGCCTGGGCCACATCCTTCATTCCGCTTGTCTGGCTCGTCATGGCGTTGGCGGCGCTGGCGCTCGTTTTCGGCTATGTGGCGCTCGGCAGCTTCATTGCTGCGAAGATTTTCGACACCTCGGTGTTGATCGCCGCGTTGTTTCTCTTGCACCACCTTTCCGATTCCGCCGTCAAGGCGAGTTTCGATCCCAACAGCGGCTTCGGCCGCCTGTTGCGCCGCGCCACCGGCCTCGGCGAGCGCGCCATCGAACGCCTGAGCCTCCTGTTCCGCACCGCGGCCGATCTCTTGCTGATCATGGCCGGCCTGCCGCTGCTGTTCCTGCAATGGACCGTGACATGGGTGGATTTCCGGGCGCTGGCCAACAAGGCCTTCTTCGGCTTCAAGGTGGGCGACGTCACCGTTTCCCTCTGGTCGGTGCTGCTGGTCGTCCTCATCCTCGTTGCCGGCATTGTCGTCACCAATCTGGTGGTGCGCTGGCTCGACCGCCGGATCATGGCCGAGACCCGCATCGACAAGGGTGTGCAGGATTCGGTCAGAAAGGGTGCGAGCTACACGGGCTATATCCTCGCGGCGGGATTTGCCTTCGGCGCGGCGGGGCTGGATTTCTCCAATCTGGCGCTCGTCGCCGGCGCGCTCGGCGTTGGCATCGGTTTCGGCCTGCAGTCGATCGTCAATAATTTCGTCTCCGGCTTGATTCTTCTGGCCGAGCGGCCGGTGCGGGTCGGCGACTGGGTGGTCCTGCCGACCGGCGAAGGCATCATCAAGCGCATCAATGTTCGCGCGACCGTCATCGAAACCTTCGATAACTGCACCATCATCGTACCCAATTCCAATCTCATCACCGAAGTGGTGCGCAACTGGACGCACGACGACACGTTGGGACGCCTCACTGTCACTGTCGGCGCCGCCTATGACAGCAACGCCGAGGAGGTGCGCGATCTGTTGCTGAAACTCACCCGCGCCCACCCCAAGATCTTGACTTATCCCGAGCCCCAGGTGACCCTTTCCCGCTTTGGTCCCTACGCCATCGAATTCGAGATCAAGGCCCATGTCGCCGACGTCTTCGAGGCCGTCTTCGTGGCCAGCGATCTGCGCTACGAAATCCTTAAGGCCTTCCGCGAAAAAGCCATTACCATTCCTGTCGCACCTGTCGTAAACGTGGCCCGATGAATGAGACGCACTCCGAATTCGACAAGCTCCCCGGCCTCGCCTATCTGCAAAAGATGATCGCCGAGTGGCACCGCTCGCCTATGGCCGAGGCGCTCGACATGCGGTTGATCGAGGTGGCGGACGGCACCGCCACTTTCGAGGCCTTCCCGTCGGCGCGCTATTACAATCCGCAACAGCGCGTGCATGGCGGCTATGCCGCGACGCTCATCGATTCCGCCCTCGGCTGCGCCATCCAGACCAAGATGGGCCCGGGTGCGGGCTTTGGTACGGTCGAACTCAAGGTGAATTACGTCCGCAAGATCGACGCCGATACGGGGCGGATTCTGTGCACCGGAACGGTTCTGCATTTCGGCCGCCGCCTCGCCACCGCCGAGGCCAAAATCGTCGACGAGGCGGGCAAACTTTTGGCCCACGGCTCTGGCACTTTCATGGCCTATTCCCCATGAAACCGAACACGATCGTCAAGACGGGCAAAGTTTCTTTCGGCAACCGCCTGCCGCTGGCCTTGATCGCCGGCCCCTGCCAGCTCGAAAGCCGCGACCATGCCTTCATGGTGGCGGGCAGGCTCAAGGAAATCTGCGGAAGGCTCGGCATCGGCCTCGTCTACAAGACGAGTTTCGACAAAGCCAACCGCACCAGCCTCACGGGCCAGCGCGGTCTTGGCCTCGCCAAGGCCCTCCCGGTCTTCGCCGATCTGCGCAAGGAGCTTGGTCTGCCGCTCCTGACCGACGTCCATGAAATTCATCAGTGTGCGGAATTGGCGCCCGTCGTCGACATCCTGCAGATTCCGGCGTTTCTCTGCCGCCAGACCGATCTGCTCATCGCCGCCGCGAACACCGGCAAGGTGGTGAACGTCAAGAAAGGCCCGTTTCTCGCTCCCTGGGACATGAAAAACGTGGTGGACAAGCTCGTCGCCTCGGGCAATCCAAATGTGCTGCTGACCGAGCGCGGGGCGAGCTTCGGCTACAACACGCTGGTTTCCGACATGCGCAGCCTGCCGATCATGGCCGAAACGGGCGCGCCGGTGATCTTCGATGCGACGCACTCGGTGCAGCAGCCGGGCGGGCAGGGGGCGTCTTCCGGCGGCGACCGCCGCATGGTGCCGGTGCTGGCCCGCGCCGCCGTCGCCGTCGGCGTGGCCGGCGTCTTCATCGAAACCCACGAAGACCCGGACAATGCCCCCTCCGACGGCCCCAACATGGTGCCGCTCGATCAAATGGAGGTGCTGCTGGCGAAGCTGATGGAATTCGATAGGGTGGCGAAGAGACAGTGACGACCCAGCTTCGGCAAGGCCGTATTCCCGTCTTGCATTCGCCCCTCCAGCCGCCCATAACCCCGCGCCATCACGCCTTCGGAGACTCCCATGACCGCCATTCTCGACGTCAACGCCCGCGAAATTCTCGACAGCCGCGGCAATCCGACCGTCGAGGCCGACGTGGTGCTGGAGGACGGTTCCATGGGCCGTGCCGCGGTGCCGTCGGGCGCTTCGACCGGCGCCCATGAGGCGGTGGAGCTGCGCGACGGCGACAAGGCACGCTATATGGGCAAGGGCGTCACCAAGGCGGTGGCCGCCGTCAACGGTGAAATCTTCGATACCCTTGCCGGCATGGATGCCGAGGACCAGATCGCCATCGACAAGGCGATGATCGAACTCGACGGCACGGCCAACAAGGCCCGCCTCGGCGCCAATGCCATTCTCGGTGTCTCGCTCGCCGCCGCCAAGGCCGCCGCCGAAGCCTCGGGCCTGCCGCTCTACCGCTATGTCGGCGGCGCCTCGGCCCGCACGCTTCCCGTGCCGATGATGAACATCGTCAATGGCGGCGTCCACGCCGACAACCCCATCGACTTCCAGGAATTCATGGTGATGCCGGTGGGCGCGGAAAATTTCCGCGAGGCGTTGCGCATGGGCGCTGAAATCTTCCACACGCTGAAAAGCGCCTTGAAGAAGGCCGGCCTCAACACCAATGTCGGCGACGAAGGCGGCTTCGCGCCGAACTTGCCCTCCGCCGAAGCGGCCCTCGATTTCGTCATGAAGGCCGTCGAGCAAGCTGGCTACAAGCCGGGCAAGGATGTGCATCTCGCGCTCGATTGCGCGGCCACCGAATTCTTCAAGGACGGCAAATATGTCTACGAAGGCGAGGGCAAGACCCGCTCGATCGCCGAGCAGGCGAAATATCTCGCCAAGCTCGCCGCCGCCTATCCGATCGCCTCGATCGAAGACGGCATGGCCGAAGACGATTGGGACGGCTGGAAGCAGGTGACGGATTTGATCGGCAAGTCCTGTCAGCTGGTCGGCGACGATCTCTTCGTCACCAATACCAAGCGCCTGAAGCAGGGAATTTCGCAAGGCATCGCCAATTCGATCCTCGTCAAGGTCAACCAGATCGGCACCCTCAGCGAAACCCTGGAGGCCGTCGAGATGGCCCACAAGGCCGGCTACACGGCGGTCATGTCGCACCGTTCCGGCGAGACCGAGGATTCGACCATCGCCGACCTTGCTGTCGCCACAAACTGCGGGCAGATCAAGACCGGTTCGCTCGCCAGATCGGACCGTCTCGCCAAATACAACCAGTTGCTGCGCATCGAGGAAGAACTTGCCAACCAGTCGCACTACGCAGGACGTGCCATCCTCCGGGCCTAGCGGCATGAAGTTTTCCAATTTCCATCTGGCGGTGTCGAGTTTCGCCGCCGTTGCCGGCGTGGCGCTGGCGGCCTACCAGACGCTCGGGACCGCAAGCGCACCGCCGCAGCCGGTCACCGTGACGCTGGCGGTCGATCCGGTCTCCACACCGGACCCGGCCGTGTTCAAGTCCGACCAGGAAGTGACCATCGCCACTGCCGCGCTCGATCTCGCCCATGGCGCATCGTTCACCGCTGCCCTCAATGACGGTTCCGAAAAGCGTTATGTTTTTGCCGATCTTTTCGACGGCAAACCCGAGACGTTCCTCGTCTTCGGCGCCCCCGACCGCGAGATCAATATTCTGGTAAATTTCAACGGTCAGACATCCCAGCCGGTGACTGCTCTCGAATATGCTCCACCGCCCGGCGTCGCGCCCGGCCGGCTTGCCACCACCGTCGACATCACCGTTCTGCCCGGAGGTCAGATGGAGGCAACCGGCCGCCCGGTGATGAACTTCTCATTGCAGACATCGCAGGGCAGCCAAACATTCGCCATACCGGGCCAGGCCTCAGGCAAGGGCCTGTGGCTGAGGATAACCGGACCCGAAGGGGTCGAGACGGTTGCGGTCGGCGATTTCCACGTGTTGCGTGAGCAGGTCGTGCCCTAGTCGCTTTTGCGCCTTGAATTTGCCGTTCAGCAGGATTATTTTCGTGACCGGTCGAGCGTGCGGGTCGGCAATGCCAGGAAGATTCGGATCGGTACTGATAGCGGTTCTGGTGCTCCTGCAGGCGCTGGCGGCGCACGCCGAGGAACCGCCCCTGCAAATCCCGCAATTGCG
>JANMQL010000256.1:0-6239 GCA_031370475.1 Hyphomicrobiales bacterium
CTCGATGATCCGGATATCAAGGCGGTAGGCTTTGTCGGCTCGACACCAATCGCGCATTATGTCTATTCGCGCGCCGCCGCCACCGGCAAGCGGGCGCAATGTTTCGGCGGCGCCAAGAACCACATGATCATCATGCCGGACGCCGATCTCGATCAGGCGGTCGATGCCCTGATGGGTGCGGCTTATGGATCGGCCGGCGAGCGCTGCATGGCGATCTCGGTTGCCGTGCCGGTGGGCGAGGCCACCGCCGACGCGCTGATGGAGAAACTGGTGCCGCGCGTCGAGAAGCTGAAAGTCGGCCTCTCCACCGACCGCGAAGCCGATTACGGCCCGCTGGTCACCGCCCAGGCCCTGGCCCGCGTCCGGGACTATATCGATATCGGCGTCAAGGAAGGCGCCACCCTCGCCGTCGACGGCCGCGGCTTCAAGATGCAGGGCTATGAGAAGGGCTATTTCCTCGGCGGCTCCCTGTTCGATCATGTCACCAAGGACATGCGCATCTACAAGGAGGAGATTTTCGGACCCGTGCTCACGGTGGTGCGGGCCAAGACCTATGCCGAGGGCGTCGGCCTGGTCAACGACCACGAATACGGCAATGGCGTCGCCATCTACACCCGCGACGGCGACACGGCCCGCGATTTCGCCTCCAAGATCCAGATCGGCATGGTCGGCATCAACGTGCCGATCCCGGTGCCGCTCGCCTATCACACCTTCGGCGGCTGGAAGCGCTCGGGCTTCGGCGATCTCAACCAGCACGGGCCGGATTCGGTGCGCTTCTACACCAAGACCAAGACGGTCACCTCGCGCTGGCCGAGCGGCATCAAGGAAGGGGCGCAGTTCTCGATCCCGACCATGCGATGAGGGCTTGAAATCAAAAAGAGCTGCGCCTGTCCTCCGGCGCTCCTGCTCAATAATTCAAATAAACCGTGCGGTTGTCGGTATAGATGGCCGATGCCGGCGTCGCCTGGGCGGGCAATATGCCGAGGATCGTGTGGCTGCCGGGGCCGGTGCCGCCGGCCGCCGAGAGCACCGCGGAATAGGCGACATTGGCGGCGCCATTGACCATCTGGCCGTTGTAGTTGGTGACCGACGAGGAGGCGCTGAACGAAATCGTGTAGGGGGTGCCCGACGAGCAGTTCACGGTGACCGTGGCGGATGCCGTTTCGCCGCCGGATATAATGCCGACATTGCCGAAATTGAGCATTCCGGCGCTGACCGAGCAGCTGGTCTGGATATTGATGCGGGCTTCGAATGGCACATCGCTTTGCGCGGCGAAGACGGGGGGAGCCGATGCAACGGCAACAACCAGCACCGCCGCATATGCACGTATTCCCGGCATTCGCCCTCCCCATTCTTTTTGCGCGGATAGTCTGGTTGCCCCGCGATCGCTGGATGCCTGTTTAACGGATTAAACCTTAAGTCGTGGTGGATGGAGGAGGTTAACGGACCGGTGCCGGATTTGTGAAACTTTTCAAATTCGGAAGGCTTGGCCTGGCGTGCCGCCTAGGTGTGGCGGGCGTCCTTGACTGCGTAGACGACGAGTTCAATACAGGACTGGGCATGGCTGAGTCGCCTAGAGCTTGCGGTAATCGTGCCGGCAGCATCGCGTCAGCAGCGGAGTGGACAGCAGTTGCAAATTCCGGACTTCATCCAGAATGCGGGGCCCGAGCTTCCCTTCCTTCTGATCTTCCTCGCCCTACTCGGTTTCCGCCACAACGTGACGCCTGCCGTGTCGCTTTTGATCAGGGCCCCCGTCGAGAAGGTTTTTGCGCTCATCGATCTGCGCGACGGCGAGCAGCAGGGCTGGCACCGCACCCAGGTTACGGCGCGGCTCATCGATCCCGCCCAGCGCATCTTCCGCATGACCTATGTCACGACGCTTGCAGCCGGGGCGCAGCAAACTTCGCAGGCCGATTTCCGGGTGGCCGAGCGCCGCGAACCCGGCCTCCTCATTCTCGAGCGAACCGGGCTTGGGGGCAAACTTCATAACAACGAGCTTCTGAAAATCGTCGCGGCACTGGTGCCGGAAAAGGACGCCACGCGGCTCAATCTCACCTACCATTGGGGATCGCGCCCGCTACTCGCCCAGCTCTTGGCCCGCGCCGATCTTTGGGGCGCGGCCTTGCGGCTCAAGGGCCTGGCCGAGACCGGCAAGCCCGGTTATCGCAGCGACTGGCTGATCTCGGTGGCGGTGGCGGCGGGTACCGGCATTGTCACACTGCTGGGCTTCAGCCTGTGGTTCGGCTGGCTCTTCGCGGCGGTGCTTGTGGCCGCTCTCCTGGTTCACGAATTCGGCCACCTTCTGGCCTTCCGCCTGATCGGCCAGCCCTGGGGGCGCCTGGTATTCCTGCCTTTTCTCGGCGCCATGGCGGTGCCGCGCCTGGCCTACCAGTCGCAGGGCCAGAGCGTCTTCGCCGCCCTCATGGGGCCGGGCTTCAGCATTCTCATGCCGCTGGCCGCGGTGGCGGCGATTTTCGCTGGCTGGGGTGTCGCCGATCTCCTCATTCCGATCGGCATCGTGTTCGTGGCTCTCAATCTCTTCAATCTGCTGCCCGTCGAGCCGCTCGACGGCGGTATTGCGCTTCGCTCCGTGCTGGCCCGCCTGCTGGGCGAGAGGGCTCATTACGGCCTCATCGTCATGGGCGCGATCATTGCGCTGGCCGGCTGGTTCGGCGAATTGACATTGCTGCTGATCTTCGGCGGTATTTCCATCGCCGCCAATCTCAAGCCCCGCCGCATCGATCACGGGCTCAAGCCCCTGACGTTCCTACAGGTGGCGATTACCGCCTTCGACTATATGGCGCTGGTGGCCGCCTATGCCGCGATCCTGCGCTTCCTGCTGGCCCGGGCGGAGTTGAAATTTTGACCGCGGCGGCAGGCGATGCCGATTGAAATCTACGACCGCAAGGTGGCTATCGGTCAATTGCAGGGCGACGCCGCCCAACGCCGGGCGGCGGAGCGGCTCGAGGCGCTGGCCGTCCGCCTTGCCGTGACGCGCAAAGTGGGCCGCATCGGCAGATGGTTGGGCAGGCCGGAGCCGGTGCCGCCGAAAGGCCTCTACATTCACGGACCGGTCGGACGCGGCAAGACCATGCTGATGGATATGTTTTACGCCGCCGTCGATGGCCCGGCGAAGCGGCGGGCGCATTTTCACGCCTTCATGCAGGATGTCCACGGCCGGCTGCATGGCGCGCGCCGCCGCGAGCGGGACGCCATCGCCCCGGTCGCCAAGGCGCTGGCCGGCGAGGTGAAACTGTTGTGTCTCGACGAGATGCAGATATCCGATATCGCCGATGCGATGATCGTCGGCCGATTGTTCGCGGCGCTGATCGATCTCGGCACGGTGGTGGTGACGACGTCCAATCTGCCGCCTCAGGAGCTTTATCCCGACGGCCTCAACCGCCAGCTCTTTCTGCCCTTCGTCAAGCTCATCGCCGCGAAGCTCGACGTGCTGTCGCTGGACGGCGACACCGATTACCGCCTCGGCCGCGTCAAGGCCCATGAGAGTTTCGTGACCCCGCTCGGCCGCGAAGCCGATGCCTCGATCCAGGAGACCTGGCGGCGGCTCACCGACAGCGAGCGGGGCGAGCCCTTGGAGATCGAGGTTAAGGGCCGCAAGCTCAAGGTGCCGCAGGCAGCCAATGGCTGCGCCCGCTTCACTTTCGCCGATCTCTGCGAGGCCCCGCTGGGGCCTGCCGACTACCTGGCGATCGCGCGCCATTTTCGCACAATCTTCATCGAGCATGTTCCCGTCCTCACGCCTTCCCAACGCAATGAGGCCAAGCGCTTCGTAACCCTGATCGATACGCTCTATGATAGCCATGTGCGGCTGGTGACTTCATCGGAAGGACCGCCCGAGGGGATTTATCGCCGCACCGAATTCGCCCGCACGGCTTCACGCTTGCGGGAAATGCAGTCAGCCTCCTGGTGGGGCAAAAAAATTGCCGAGACTTGACGTTTTAGTAAAGTTTATGAGTCGAATTGATTAGCTCGCGATCTTGAAGGCGGACATTATCGGGCTTATTGCAGTGCAAAATGGCTTTGCAATTTGCGTCAACAGGGGCTCCAGACATGGCACGGAAGAAAATCGCCTTGATCGGCGGCGGCATGATCGGCGGCACGCTGGCTCACCTTGCCAGCCTCAAGGAACTGGGCGACATCGTCATCTTCGACATCGCCGACGGTATTCCCCAGGGCAAGGCCCTCGATCTCGCCCAGTCGGGACCGGTCGAAGGCTTCGACGTCAGGCTCACCGGCACCAGCAAATACGAGACGATCCAGGGCGCCGATGTCTGCATCGTGACCGCCGGCATCCCGCGCAAACCCGGCATGAGCCGCGACGATCTGCTCGAAATCAATCTCAAGGTCATGGCCCAGGTTGGCGCCGGCATCGCCAAATATGCGCCCAAGGCCTTCGTCATCTGCATCACCAATCCCCTCGACGTCATGGTCTGGGCGTTGCAGAAATATTCAGGCCTGCCGCACAACCAGGTGGTGGGCATGGCCGGCGTTCTGGATTCATCGCGCTTCCGCCATTTCCTCGCCGAGGAATTCAAGGTCTCGGTCGAGGATGTGACGGCCTTCGTGCTGGGCGGCCATGGCGACACGATGGTGCCGCTGGCGCGCTATTCGACGGTGGCCGGCATTCCGGTGCCCGACCTCGTGGCGATGAAATGGACCAGCCAGCAGAGGATCGACCAGATCGTGCAGCGGACCCGCGACGGCGGCGCCGAGATCGTCGGCCTGCTCAAGACCGGTTCGGCCTATTACGCCCCCGCCGCCTCGGCCATCGCCATGGCCGAGAGCTATCTGAAGGACAAGAAGCGGGTGCTGCCTTGCGCCGCCCATCTCTCCGGCCAGTATGGCGTCAACAATCTCTATGTCGGCGTGCCGGTCGTGTTGGGCGAGGCCGGAGTCGAGCGCATCGTCGAAATCAACCTCACGGGCGACGAGAAGGCGGGTTTCAAGAAATCCGTGGCCGCCGTCGAGGCGCTGATGGAGGCGGCCAAGAAAATCGCCCCCGACCTGGCGTAACTGGCCTTGACGTCAAATTTCGGAGCACCCATGAACATCCACGAATATCAGGCCAAGGAAGTTCTCCGCGGCTTTGGTGTGCCGACCGGCAAGGGAATTGCGGCCTTCTCGGTGGATGAGGCGGTGAAGGCGGCGGAAGGTCTCGGCGGCCCGGTCTGGGTGGTGAAGGCCCAGATCCATGCCGGCGGCCGCGGCAAGGGCGGTGGCGTCAAGGTCGTGAAATCGGTGGACGAGGTGCGGGCCGAGGCCAAGCGCATGCTCGGCATGACGCTGGTGACCCACCAGACGGGTCCGGCCGGCAAGATCGTGCGGCGGCTCTATATCGAAGAGGGCACCGCGATCGCCCGGGAACTTTATCTTTCCTGTCTGGTCGACCGCGAGACCTCGAGGATCGCCTTCATCGCCTCGACCGAAGGTGGGGTGAATATCGAAGAGGTGGCGGCCAGGACGCCGCAGAAGATTGTCACCGTGCGCGTCGATCAGGCCTCGGGCTATTCGCCCTATGTCGGCCGCCGCATCGCCGCGGCGCTGAAGCTTGAAGGCGATCAGGTCAAGCAATGCGTCAAGCTGATCGGCCAGCTTTACCAGGCCTTCATGGCCAAGGACATGAGTCTCTTGGAGATCAATCCGCTGGTCATCACCAAGCAGGGTAACCTCCTCTGCCTCGATGCCAAGATCGATTTCGACGGCAATGCGCTCGACCGCCATCCCGACATCCGCGCGCTCCGCGATCTTTCGGAAGAGGATCCGAAGGAAATCGAGGCGTCGAAATTCGATCTCTCCTATGTGGCGCTCGACGGCTCGATCGGCTGCATGGTGAACGGAGCGGGCCTCGCCATGGCGACCATGGACATCATCAAGCTCTATGGCGCCGAGCCCGCCAATTTCCTCGATGTCGGCGGCGGCGCCTCCAAGGAGAAAGTTGCGGCCGCCTTCAAGATCATCACGGCGGATGCCCGCGTCAAAGGCATCCTCGTCAATATTTTCGGCGGCATCATGAAATGCGACGTGATCGCCGAAGGGGTGATCGCCGCGGTCAAGGAAGTGGGACTCAAGGTGCCGCTGGTGGTCAGGCTCGAAGGCACCAATGTCGATCTCGGCAAGCAGATCATCCGCGAGTCGGGACTGAACGTCATCCCCGCCGACGACCTCGACGACGCCGCACGGAAGATCGTCAAGGCGGTGAAGGAGGCGGCTTGATCATC
>JANMQL010000278.1:0-4211 GCA_031370475.1 Hyphomicrobiales bacterium
GATATTCGAGCCGCTGTTCACCACCAAGAATTTCGGAACCGGGCTTGGGTTGCCGGCCAGCGTCAATATCGTCGAGCGGCACGGCGGCGGATTGGTTGCCGCTTCGCAGCCCGGCCGGGGCGCCACGTTCACCCTTTGGATTCCGGCAACCGCCGCGCCGCAGCCCGTCAGCCGCGCCGCCTGAAGACTTCACCGGAAATTGACGGACGGCATGGCGCTTGTGTTTTGCCCGGCGGCGCACGGAGGCATAGATTCGGTGCTTCTCGCAATCGACAGGAGACCGCCAATGAATCGCCGTTTCTTCATCGCCGCCGCTGCAATCGCCGTTTTGCCGGACGCGGGATTTGCCGCCGAGCCGGAACTGTTCACCGGGCTGGTCAAGGGCGTGGCGGTGGGCGGTTATGACGCCGTTTCCTATTTCGGAGGCGACGGGCCCCAGCGCGGCGTGGAAGAATTCTCAACCATCTGGAAGGGTGCCGCCTGGCGCTTCTCCAGCCGGGCCAATCTCGAAGCCTTCAAGGCCGACCCTGCCAAGTATGAACCGCAATATGGCGGCTATTGCGCCTATGCGGTGTCGCAGGGTTCGACAGCAAAGGCCGTTCCCGAAGCCTGGACGGTTGTTGGCGGCAAGCTCTATTTGAATTATTCTCTCGACGTGCGAAAAACCTGGTCCGAAGATATTCCCGGCAATATCGTCAAGGCTGACGGCAACTGGCCGGGCGTGCTGAACTAGCGGGAGGCGGCAGCGACGGGTAAGCCGACGATCGAGTGCCGGGCTGACGGACCCTATATGGTGAAGGGTCTCGAGCGGCTGACCAATTCGAAAGGCGAGAGCCTGCCGGTGAAACCGGTGATGGCACTGTGCCGCTGCGGCGGTTCGGCCAACAAGCCGTTCTGCGACGGAACTCATGCCAAAATAGGATTTTCCGGCACCCGCCTGGGCGGTGGGCCCAAGGACAGGCGCCGGGACCATGTGGGCAAGCGCATCACTATCCACGACAACCGCGCGCTCTGCGCCCATGCCGGGCATTGCACCGAGGGACTGGCGGCGGTGTTCAATTCCGAACGCCGGCCGTGGATCGATGCCGACGGCGCTGCGGTGGAGGAGATCATCGCGGCGGTTCGGCGCTGCCCGTCGGGTGCGTTGAGCTATTCGATCGACCGCGTCGAGCACCGCGACCATGAGGGTCCGCCCGCCGTTACGGCGACCAAGGACGGGCCCTATGCGGTGACGGGCGGCGTCGAACTCGCCGGTATCGCCATGCACGATGGTGCGTCCACCGAGCATTTCACCCTGTGCCGCTGCGGCGCCTCGAAGAACAAGCCCTTCTGCGACGGCAGCCACTGGGACGCCGGGTTCAGGGACGAGAAGGCTTGAGTTTGTCGCGGTGCCGAACGCAAAGCGCTTGGCAGGGACTCAGACTCCGGTGAAGACCAGATCGATTGCCGCGACGAAGTCCACATGCCGGCCGGCCATATTTGCGACAACCGGGCCGAGACGGGACCGCGGGATGCCGGCCATATCCTGCATGGTGACGCAATAATTCTTGCCATCCACTTCGACTACCGGATTGAGGCGGCCGATGATATCGGCAGCGCGCTTTGGAACGACAGGCGCGACGATCACTGTCGTAAGGGCCGACAGCAGGTCCGCCTGAAGCGCGATAAAGTACGGAACGCGGTTGCGCGTGGCCCGGTCGGGATTCTTACAGATATCGTATTGGCGCACTACCAGTTGCGGAATCCGTCGGACCAGACGCCGCTCTTTTCCACGTCGCGGTTGTAGGAGTCGATCGCCGGCCGGTTCTCCGCCAGCCAGCGGCGCGCCCTTTCTTCCGTGAGTGCCCGCTCCAGGGCGGCGGACAGATTCACATCGTTGTCGCGGGCCTCTTGCAGCAGGCGGGCGTCGACCGAAAGGTTCACGGCTTTTTTTGTCGTGCCGGATTTCATGCGTATATTCATGCGCAGAGTATATGCGCATTCGAAGGCAAGGTCAATCTCCCGGCTAGACCTTTGTCTTCTCGCCCTTCGGATCGTAGAAGCCCTGCAACTGCACCCTGGCCGGATAGCGCCGCCAGGCGAGTTCGATTTCCCATTGGCCGGTCTCGATCCACTCCTTGGTCACGCCGCCCTCGTGCTTGACGTAGCCGAGGCCAAGCGAGAGATCGACGCGGTGGCCCCAGGCGCCCGATGTGGTCGAGCCGACGATCGTTCCGTTCCGGTAGATGGGTTCTTCGTGATAGATCATCGGTGCACGGACGGAATTGTCCACAAGCGCCAGGCAGACGAGGCGCTTGGGCTGAACGGCACGGGCGCGTTGTTTCTCCAGCGCCTCCTTGCCGATGAAGCCGTCCTTCTTGTCCCAGGCGATAGCGAAGCCGAGACCGGCTTCGATCGCCGTTTCCTCGTCCGACATGTCGTGGCCCCAGTGGCGATAGGCCTTCTCCATGCGGCAGTTGTTCATGGTGTGCATGCCGGCCGGGGTGAGGCCGAATTCGCCGCCCGCCTCCATGAGGCGCTCGAAGACGTGGGCGGCGAATTCCGCCGGAATATAAAGCTCCCAGCCCAATTCGCCGACATAGGTGATGCGGCTGGCGCGGACCCTTGCATAGCCGATTTCGATTTCCTGGGAAGTGCCGAAGGGAAAGGCGGCATTGGAGAGATCGGCGCCGGAGAGTTTTTGCAACAGGGCGCGGGATTTGGGCCCCATGACCGCGATCATCGGCAGGCCGGAAGTAATATCGGTGGCGATGCAGTGGGAATTGTCCGGCGTGTTGCGCTTGAGCCAGGCCATATCACGGGTCTGCGGCACGGCGCCGGTGACCACCAGGAATTTGTCTTCGGCCAACCGCGTCACGGTCAAATCGGCCTCGATGCCGCCGCGCTCGTTGAGCCATTGGGTGTAGACGATGCGGCCCGGCGCGACATCGACATTATTGGCGCTGATGCGGTTCAGGACCTTGCAGGCGTCGCGGCCCTCGACGGAAAACTTGGCGAAGCTCGCCTGATCGAAGAAGGCGCAATCGCTCATCAGCCGCTTGGCTTCGTAATCGGCGCAGGGGAACCAGTTCTGGCGGCCGTAGCTGTATTCATATTCGGGCTTGACGCCATCGCGGGCATACCAGTTGGGCCGCTCCCAGCCGTTGACTTCGCCGAACACGGCGCCGAGTTTCTTGGTTTTTTCGTAAATGGATGAGCGGCGCACGCCGCGCGCCGTCTCCGCCTGGCGATAGGGCCAGTGCATGGCATAGAGAAGTCCCAGGCTCTCGCTCACCCTATCCTGCACATAGCGGCGCACCGACTGGAAGGGATGGATGCGGCGGATATCCATGGCGTTCACATCCATGGGCGGATGGCCGTTCTTGATCCAGTCGGCCAGAACGAGGCCGGCGCCGCCCGACGACTGGATGCCGATCGAATTGAAGCCGGTGGCGACGAAGAGATCGCGCACTTCCGGGGCCTCGCCGAGATAATAACGCACGTCCGGCGTGAAGCTTTCCGGGCCGTTGAAGAAGAGCTGGATGCCGGCGGTCTCGAGCAGCGGCACGCGGGCGATGGCGGCGGTGAGGATGGGCTCGAAATGATCCATGTCCTCGGGCAGCGTCACGAAGGCATGCTCCTCGTCGATGCCGCCGCCGCCCCACGGCTTGGCCTTGGGCTCGAAGGCGCCGACCATCAGCTTGCCGGCGTCCTCCTTGTAATAGGTGCATTCGTCGGGAACCCGCACCACCGGCATGTTGCGCGGCAACTCCGCGATGGGTTCCGAGACGATGTAGAAATGCTCGCAAGGATGCAGCGGGATATTGACGCCGATCGAGCGGCCGAGCTGGCGCGACCACATGCCCGAGGCGATCACCACCTTGTCGGCGCGGATGGTGCCGGCGGCGGTTTCGACGCCCACGGCCTTGCCGTTCTCCATCAGGATGCGCGTGACCTTGGTGTTCTCGAAGACTTTGGCGCCGCGAGAGCGGGCGCCGGCGGCCAGCGCCTGGGTCGCGTCGATGGGATTGACCTGGCCGTCCTTGGGCAGGAACACGCCGCCCACGGCGCCTTGGAGATTGTAATGGGGCACTCGCTCCTTGATCTCGGCCACCGAAATCACGTCGACGGCGAGGCCGAAATTCTTGGCCATGGAAGCGCCGCGCTTCAGCTCCTCCATGCGGCCTTGGCTCAAGGCAATCGAGATCGAGCCGTTCTGCTTGAAGCCGGTG
>JANMQL010000282.1:0-9690 GCA_031370475.1 Hyphomicrobiales bacterium
GCAGCCATGCCTGGACACTGGGCGAGGACGAGAGCCGGCCCTTCGTCAGGCGCGCCCTTGAGCTTGGCATCAATTTCTTCGACACGGCCAACATCTATTCCGACGGCAGCAGCGAGGAGATCCTGGGCCGCGCACTGACGGATTTCGCACGGCGCGATGAGGTCGTGATCGCCACCAAGGTGCAGGGCCGGATGCGGCCGGGACCGAATGGCGCCGGCCTGTCGCGCCGCGCCATCATGACCGAGATCGACAACAGTCTGCGCCGCCTCGGCACTGACCATGTGGATCTTTATCAGATACATCGCTGGGATGACGGCACGCCGATCACCGAGACGATGGAAGCGCTGCATGATGTGGTGAAAGCCGGCAAGGCGCGCTATATCGGAGCTTCGTCCATGCATGCTTGGCAATTCGCCAAGGCTTTGGCCGTGGCCGAACGCCATGGCGGGACGCGCTTCGTCTCCATGCAAAACCATCTCAACCTGCTGTACCGGGAAGAAGAGCGGGAAATGCTGCCGCTCTGCGCGGCGGAGGGGATCGGCATCATTCCCTGGAGCCCCTTGGCGCGCGGACGCCTGGCAAGGCCGTGGGGCGGCGCCACGCCCCGTGCCGGTCTCGACCAGTATCAGAAGACCCTCTATGCGGCGACCGAAGACGCCGACCGCAAAGTGGTCGATGCGGTGGGGCGCGTCGCGGCTGCCCGGGGCGTGCCGCAGGCGCAGGTAGCGCTGGCCTGGCTGCTGAGCAAACCGATCATCACGGCGCCGATCATTGGCGCCACGGCGCTGCGCCATCTCGACGATGCCGTGGCGGCGCTTTCGCTGAAACTGACCGGCGAGGAGATTGCAACGCTCGAAGCGCCCTATATTCCCCATGCCCTCGCAGGGATTTCCTGAACTACGCGAGGAGACCCCTGATGAGGAACCCGACATGAGCGGAAAATTGGAAAAGCCGGATGGACAGCCGCGGCGCGTCGAGCTGATCGTCCGCAACGGCTATGTCATCACCATGGACGATGCCAATCGTATTCTCGAGGATGGCGCCATCGCCATCGATCGCGGCCGTATCGTCGCCGTGGGAGACAGCCAGGCGATCGCATCGACGTACAAGGCAGGCCGGGTTGTCGACGCCAAGGGTGCCCCCGTCCATCCGGGCTTCATCGAATGCCACATGCATGCCTCGTTCCAGTCGTTCCGCGGCGCCCTGCCCGACCAGCTCGCCGAAACCGACGCCTTCAACAGTTTCGAGAGCGCCTTCTTCAACACCGTCACCGACGAAGAGGAATATCTCGCGGTGGTGCTCGCCGGCATGGAGATGATCCGCAACGGCACGACGTGTTTTCTCGAGGCGGGCACGGTGCTCGCGCCGGCCGCCGCGGCCCGGGCGGCGGAGCTTGTCGGCATCCGCGCGGTGATCAGCGACGCCTTCATCTGGGATCAGCCGCAGGGCATGTCGCAGGGCATGCTTGAGTCGGGCTGCGAAGGCTGCAACGCCGCGGCGCGGGCCCGCCCGACCCTGGTCCGCGCGCCGCAAACCCGGCAAGAGGCGCTGGCCAACATGGGTCGCGAACTCTACCGCAACCGCGACCCCGAGGCATTGGTCACCGCTCATATCGCCATCCTCGGACTGGGGACGGCGAGCGAGGCGCTGATGCTGGAGGCCAAGCAGCGCGCCGACGCAGCCGGTGTGGTGCTGAACCTCCACCAGTCCTACAGCCCCGCCGATACCGAGGCCGACCGGCGCCGCTTCGCGGGCAAGGATCCTCTGGTGCATCTGGCCGAGATCGGATTTCTGGATCGCAACATCGTCTTCGGACACGCCAATCACTTGACCGACTCCGAGTGCGAGGTAATCCTTGAGCATGGCCCGAGCCTGGCCTGGGCGCCGGCGGCCTCGATGATGTGGGGCCACGGCGGCAGCATCCACGGCCGGCATGCCGAACTCTTCAGGCGCGGCGCCAACATCTGTCTCGGCTCGGACTCGGCCAACTGGTCGAACGACTTCGACCTCTGGCGCCAGGCGAGCCTCGCCGTCCTATCGGCCCGTGACACCCATGGCGACCGCGGCTATCTCATCGCCGAGGACGGCATCCACATGGCGACGCGGGGCGGCTCCAAGGCTTGCGGCATGGACAGCCAGATCGGCTCGATCGAGGCCGGCAAACGCGCCGATCTTGTCATCCATACGCTGAACCGGCCGGAAATGATCCCGGCGACCAACATGATCCGCAACCTGTTCTATGCCTCGCGCTCGAAATCCGTTCACACGGTGATCGTCAATGGCCGCATCGTTCTCGCGGACGGCGTCTTCACCGCGATCGACGAACCGGAGATGCTGGCCCACATCAACGCGGCATCGCTGGCGCTCATCGCCCGCATGGGCAAGACCATCGAGCCGAACCGGGTGCGGCGCCGGCACTGAAGCACGGCAGGGAAGATTCGGTCTCCGTTCTTCGCCTTCTACAGTTTGCGGCAGGCTTCCGCCGCCCTGGCCACCGCATCGCGATCGAGTTCGAAGCCGAGGCCCGGCAGGCCGGAAATCGGCAGGGCTCCGTCCTTCGGCACGAGGTTCGGCCGGGTCACGATGTCTTCGGCAAGGAGTTGCCACATGATCTGGTTGCCGTCGTCCATGTTGCCGAGTGTCGCGGCAACCTGGTTCGAGGCGCAGGTGGTGATGCCGGTCTCGAAGACGCCGTGCAGGCAGATATTGACGCCCGCCGCCTCGGCCACGGCGGCCGCCTTGCGGAAGCGCACGACGCCGCAGGTCTCGTGCAGGCCGAGGACAATCACGTCGGCGGCGCGATTGCGGCAAAGCTCGAAAATGTCATCGGCCGAATAGGCGGTCTGGTCGGCGGCGATCGGAATATCGGTCACGGCGCGGAGCCGCGACAAGCCTTCCGAGCCGGTGCGGCCGGGTATCGGCTGCTCGATGAATTCCGGGTCGTAGGGCTTGAGCTTTTCGAACATGCGCCGCGCCGTCAGCATGTCCCAGGCTTCGTTGGCATCGAGCCGCAGCCTGACCTTGCCGCCGATGGCCTTGCGCACTTCGGAAACGATGGCGACGTCGAGCTTATCGCCGCGGCCCACCTTGACATAGAGCACCTTGAAGCCGGCCTTGGCGAGCTTTCGCGCGTGGGCGGCGAGTTCGGCCGGCGTGTCGCCCTGGACGAAGCCGAAATATTCGATTTTGTCGCGAACCGCGCCGCCCAGCAGCTTGTGCAGCGGCAGCTTGGCGGCCTTGCCGATGGCGTCCCACAAAGCAAGCTCGATACCGGCCAGCGCCTGCGAGAAATAGCGCGGCGCACTGCCGGTGCCCTTGGAATTGAAGCCGAACTGGTAATAGTCCCAGATGATGCGGTTGCCGTCATAGACGGATTGGCCGGCAAAATGCGGGATGGCGTCCTGCAGGATGGACAGCACCGGCGCGATCACCGGGCTTGCCACCGACTCGCCGATGCCGGTTATCCCGGCGTCGGTCTCAACTTCAATGAGAATGACGGGCGCTCCGTAATTGACGCCCTGCGCCCAATGATAGGGCTGCTTGAAGGCGCAATGCAGCGGCGTGGTCTTGATGGCCTTAATCTTCATTGGCTTCTCCTATCGCGCCGTGGCGGCGACTTTTCCCGAATAGGTCGGGAACTCGCCGTGCTTCTTGTAGCTGTCGTGGAACCGCATGAGCTTGTCCTCGTCGACATCGACACCGAGTCCGGGCCTGTCGATCCGCCCCCAGGAGGGGCCATCGGCGATCGGAATGGGCTCGGTCAGGATGTCGTCTGCCATGATCTGGGCGGTCTGCTGGCTGCCGAGCGCCGCATTGGGGGCGGCGAGCATCACGTGCTGGCCCGCGGCGGCGGTGAGGCCAAGTTCGCCATGGGTGTGCTTGACCACCTGCCAGCCTTCCATGTGGCTCACCTGATTGAGCATGTGCCAGCGGCCGATGGAGCCCACCCAATACTGGCTGAAACAGAGATAATCGCCGCAGCGGCTCTTGATCAGGCGGTAGGCGTCGGCCTCGCGCCCCAGGCCCTCGTTGACGCAGAACGGCACCGCCACGCGGCGGCGGAGATCGAGCATGTTCTCGACCGGATCGATGCGCACCGGCGCTTCCACGAAGTCGAGGTCGAAGCGCTCATGCCAGCGGGTCAGCAGGCGCACGGCCTGCGGCATGGTCCAGGCCTGATTGACGTCGATGCGGATTTTGCCGGTTGGACCAATGGCGCCGCGCAGCGCTTCGAGCATGGCCTCTTCCTTTTTCTCGTCGACGCCGGCCTTGATGTAATAGGCGCGATAGCCGCGCTTGACGCCATCGGCACCTTGCTTGGCGATCTCCTTCGGCGTGGCCCATTCCATGTAGTAGAAATAATCCACACTCTCCCGCATGGCGCCACCCAGCATGCGATAGAGCGGCTGGCCGCATTCTTTCCCGCAAAGATCCCAGAGCGCCATGTCGATGCCGGCGAAGGCGAAGTTGCCGGTCATCGGCTGAAAGGCCCAGACCGCATGCACGGCGAGATCGCGGTGCATGGCCTCCTTGTCCCAGGGATCGCGCCCGACGATGAGGGGCGCCATGACCTTGACGGCGCTCTCGATGCCGGCCGTGTCGGCGGCGCGCGTGCATTCACCCCAGCCGACGAGGCCGTTGTCGGCGGTAATCTTGACGATGACATCGGTGATGCCGCCGCGATTGATCAGCGAGCTCGACTCCACCCTCTTGTAGGGAACCCGTACCGTTATGGCTTCCAGTTTGACGACTTTCATGGTGGGCTCCCAACTCTCATCTGGATACATTCATTCGCCGTTCCATGTAGCGGACGGCCACCGACAACGGATAACTCATGACGAAATAAATAGCGGCAACCAGGACGAATACCGCCATCGGCTGATAATCGGCGAAAGCGATGCTCTTGGCATCGTTCATCAGTTCGTTGACGCCGATCAGCGAACACAGCGAGGTGTCCTTGAGCAGGCCGATGGCGTAGTTGCCGACCGGCGGCAGGACGATGCGGGCGGCCTGCGGCATGATGATGTAAGTCATCGACTGGGCCGGCGTCATGCCGAGCGAGATTGCCGCCTCGCGCTGGCCCTTGTGCAGGGCTTCGATGCCCGACCTGAAAACCTCGGCCAGAATCGCGCCGCCATGCAGGCCGAGGCCGACGACGGCGCCGGCGAAATCGTTGAACCACTGCCAGTTCAGGTCGGGGAACAGCTGCGGCGGCACGAAGTAGACGATATAAAGCAGCACCACGATCGGCAGGCCGCGGGCCGCTTCGATGTAGGCCGTGGCGAAGGCCCGCAACAATGGGAAGCGCGAGGTCCGCCACAGCGCAAAGACGATACCGATCGCGACCGCCAGCACGAAGGAAACGATGGCGATCTTGACCGTGGTCATCGAGTAATAGAGCAGCTCGGGCAGCCAGCGGTGGATGTTGTCGGCGTAGATTTCGGGAAGCTCCAGCATGGGCCGCCCCTACTGCCAGGCTTGGCGTTGACGCTCCAGCCGCGCCGCCAGGCGGGCCATGGGAATCGTCACGCACAAATAGAGCGCCCCGGCGATTAGATAGACGGCGGCGCTCTGCAAGGTTTCAGTCACCAGATTGCGGGCCAGCGCCATGATCTCGACCACGCCGACCGCGAACACGATGGCCGTGTCCTTGAGCAGCACGATGGCGAAATTGGTGATCGGCGGCAGCATGGTTCGCAAAGCCTGCGGCAGCACGATATATTGCATGGCGCGCAGCGGCGTTAGCCCAAGCGAAAGTGCGGCCTCCATCTGGCCGCGGTGGATCGATTCGATCCCGGCCCGGTAAATCTCCGAGAGATAGGCCGATCCGTTGAGGCCAAGGCCGATGATCGCCGCCTGGAAGGGCGAGGGCTGGTAACCGGCGTCGGGAAATCCGAAATAGATGACAAACAACTGCACCAGAGCCGGCGTGCCGCGGAAGAACTCGATATAGGAAATGGCCAGGATGCGCAGGATGCGCCAGCGCGACAGGCGCAAAAGTGCGATGACTAGGCCGAAAACGAGCGCGAAGGCGAGCGCCCCGGTGGCGACGGAGATGGTCTCCGGCCAGCCGCCCAACAGGGTGGTCAGGAAATACCAGCCCCTTACTTCCAATATTTGCCAAAACCCCATGCCGCCGCCCGCTAGCGCTCTTGAATGTGTTTGAGGAATTCCCGGGTGCGCGGCAACCGCGGCTTGAACAGCACTTCGCGCGGCCGTCCCTGCTCGACGATGCGGCCTTCATCCATGAACACCACCCGGTCGGAGACTTCGCCGGCGAATTGAATTTCGTGGGTGACGATGACCATGGTCGAGCCTTCCTCGGCAAGCTGGCGCATCACCCGCAGCACCTCGCCGATGAGTTCCGGGTCGAGGGCCGAAGTGGCCTCGTCGAACAGCATTAGCTTGGGCTGCATGGCGAGCACCCGGGCGATGGCCACGCGCTGCTGCTGGCCGCCCGACAGGCGCTCGGGATATTCGCCGATCTTGTGGCCGAGGCCGACTTTTTCCAGCATCTTGCGGCCGCGCTGTTCGGCCTCCTCGCGCGACAGGCCCAACACCTTTTGCGGTGCGATTGTGACGTTGCCGAGCGCGGTCAAATGCGGAAACAGGTTGAAGCGCTGGAACACGAAGCCGATTTCCTGGCGTTCGTTGGCCAATTCCCGGTCGCTCAGATGAACGTAACCGCCGTCGGTTTGCTTTTCGCCGATCAGCTTGTCTTCGATGTAGATGTGTCCGGAGGTGGGCTTTTCGAGATAGTTGATGCAGCGCAGCAGCGTGGTCTTGCCGGAGCCGCTGGGGCCGATGATCGAAATTTTTTCGCCGCGCCGCACCTCCAGGGAGACGCCGGTCAGGACTTCGAGTTCTCCGAATTTCTTGTGCAGATTTTCAATTCTCAGGAGCGGGGTGCCATTCGCCGCGCCTTTCGTCGCTTTAACCATGCCCATACCCCAGTGGCGGAAGCGGACAGGTTCTCCCGCGCTCCAACGCAGTTTGTCGCGAATTCGATATGAACGCGGCGGCCGGAATGTTCCGGGTCCGCCGCGCCAATCGGACTTGAAAGGTCAGAAGCAATGGTCGGCGTTCGGAGCCTGATAACCGGTCGGCCGGTCGACGCCGATACGCGGGTTCTTCTCCGGCGGAATGAACCAGGCCTTGTCGCCGAGGCCGTATTTAGCCATGGCCTTGACATTCAAGCAGTCCTTCCAGGCCTGCGTGATCGCCCCGTTAATGGCCTCGGCCAGTTCCGGCTCGTCCTTGTTGATGCCGAAGATCACGTTGTATTTCGTCGACATCACCGGATACCGGTCGGCTTCCGGCGTCAGCGCCAGTTGTTTCAGCTTCCATTCGGGATGCTGGAAGATCGCATACTGGACGAGCGGCGGATCGAGAATCGCCATGTCGATGCGGCCGGCCAGCAGATCCTGCATGACGCCGTCCGAAGTGTCATAGAGCTTCACTTCGCCGATGCCTTCCACGCCCTTCAATTCGGGAACCAGTGTGAAGCCGGTGACGGTGCCGACCTTGCGGCCCTTCATGTCGGCGAAGGTGGTGAAGTTGTTTTCGTCCTTCTGGGCAAGCAGGGTGCCGAAATAATAGATCGGCTCGCTCAGGATCATGATCTTGGTGCGCGCCTCGAGCCAGCCCATGGCGCCGTGCATGACGTCGATCTTGCCCTGCTTGGTGGCCTCGATCAAGGCGGCCCAGTCCGCCTGCTGCGGGTTCGGTTCGAGTCCGATCTGCTTGGCGACATAGACCATGAGTTCGCCGTCGGTGCCGCCAAGCTGCCCGTCCTTGAGCTGGGTCATCGGCATGTCGCCGTTCATGCCGATCGTGAGCTTGCCGGGCTCCAGGGTCTTGACTTCGGCACTGGCGGGCGCCGCCGCCAATAGAGCGGCTGAAGCGAGAGCGGCAACCCACGAGATGATCGTGCGGCAGCCGGTTAGTCTACGAAATACCGTGGTCATGTGTTCCTCCTTGCTGAGTCCGTTTGGCATTCCCGTGGGCCGGTGCTTCGCTCTTGCAGGCGGCGAGCTTGCCGGCCAGACCTTCTCAGCCTATCATCCTACCATTGGCGGTTTCAAGGGAATTAGAGCGGCGCGCATGAAACACTCCGCGCGGCAATCTGTCAGGAGAGAAGGCCGCGGTCGGCGGGATGCAGCCAGTTGTTGAGATCGGTATAGGGCATGTTGACCAATTGCCGCGAATACGCTTCGGCCTTCTTGGGATCGCGCCTGGCGATGGCCTCGGTGACCTTGCGGTGCAGCGGCAGGCCCTTCTCGAAGGATCCGGGCGGCCCGGTGGTAATCACCACCTGGTTCTGCATCAGCGGCGTGATCAAGGAGCCGAGATGCCGGAGAATGATGTTGTGAGAGGCGGCATAGATGCTGCGGTGGAAGACGATGTCGGCCGAGGGAATTTTCGACGGCCGGCCGATGCAGGCGGAAAGCTCCGCGAAGGCCTTGCGGATCGCGGCGATGTCGTCGTCGGTGGCGCGGAGCGCGGCCAGATAGGAAGCCTTCGGTTCGATGATGCGCCTGAACTCGACAAAATCATGGGCATTGCGAAGCTCGCTGCCGTCGAGCGAGAACCAGCCGAGGATATCGGGGTCGAGGACATTCCAGTTTTCCGGGGTGCGCACCCGCGTGCCGGTCTTGGGCCGGACTTCGACCAGACCCTTGCTGGCCAGCACCTTAATGGCCTCGCGCAACACGTTGCGGCTGATGCCGAGTTCGGCGGAAAGCTCGGATTCGGTGGGCAATCCGCCGCGGCGGGCGAAATCGCCGCGCACGATGCGCTGCCCGAGCTGCTCGACCACCATTTCGGGCAAGGTCCGGCGCCGAATGCCGGGGGCGGTGTCTTTGCGGAGCGGTTTCATGAAAAAATGCGATCGGTATTATCAACCTGAAGCAATGTGCCATACACCCAAACCCAAGGAGGAGCAAAGATGAAACGGGCCGTAAAATCCGGACTTCCGGCGCCGAGCGCGCCGATCGAATGGGCAACAATTGCCGATGGCGTCCTCTACACCGCCCAGATACCGCTCAAGGCGGACGGCTCGATCGAGCACGGCGACATCCGGACGCAGACGCGCCTGACCCTCGATAATCTCAAGCGCACCGTTACCGCCGCCGGCGGCAGCCTGGCCGATGTGGCCCAGGTCCTCGTCTACCTGCCGGACCCCAAGGATTTTCCGGGAATGAACGAGATCTATGGGCAGTATTTCGCCAAGCCCTATCCCAACCGCGCCACCATCGTGGCCCAGCTCATGGTGCCCGGGGCCCGGATCGAAATCGTCGCCTATGCCCACATCGGCAAGAAAAAACCGCGCGCTGCGGCCGGCCGCAAGGTGGCGCGGAAGATTGCCCGTAAGGCGCCCGGCAAGCGTAAGTGACAACCCTGATCATCGGCGCCGGCGTGATCGGCACCACGCTCGCCCATGAGCTTTCTCTGGCGGGCGAAAAGGTGACGGTGGTGGATTCAACCGCCGGCCCCAGCCGGGTGCGGCGACATCATATTGTTGTGCCTCGACTCCTCGCTCCAGGTCGAAGATGTGGTCCTACGCGCCGACGGCGTGCTGGCGGGAACAAGCCTGATCGCGTTCAGGTCAACCGGCAAAGCGCGGCCGGGGCAGGCCGGCGACGGGCGCTTCGAAAGCGAAGAGACCGCCCTGCTGCGGAAAGCGGATGG
>JANMQL010000300.1:0-3382 GCA_031370475.1 Hyphomicrobiales bacterium
CGTCGCCGTGGTGCACGACGTGTACCGTGAGACGTACGCGGGCGGGGAGACGCTGTTCGGGCAGCAACTGCAAGACTATCAAATCCAATGGACGATTCTCGAGCCCGGCGATCCGCGGATTGCCATGCTCGACGGGATGCCGGCATGGCAGCGCGCCTATGCGGATGAATTCGCCATCGTTCATATACGGAAGAATCCGGAACCCTAGTTTTTCGCCCGCGCGGCGATCAAGAATTCACGGTTGCCGTCGCCGCCCGAAACAGGACTCGGCGCAACGCCGATGACGGACCAGGTCCGCTCCTCCAGAAAATTCGCGATCTCCCGGCAAACACGCTCGTGAGCCGCGGCATCGGCGACGATGCCGCCCTTACGGACCGCCTCCCGGCCGGCTTCGAATTGCGGCTTGATCAAGGCCACAAGACGGGCGCCCGGCGCCGCCAGGGCCAGCGCCGGCGGCAGGGCGAGTTTCAGCGAAATAAAGCTCACGTCGCAAACGATCAGTTCGGGCGGATGGGCGAGATGGGCGGAGACGAGATCCCGGGCATTGAGGCCCTCAAGCACTGTTACGCGCGGATTGCCGCGGAGTTGCGCCGCGAGCTGATCGTGGCCGACATCAATTGCCGTGACATCGGCGGCGCCATGTTCAAGCAGCACTTGGGTGAAGCCGCCGGTGGAAGCGCCGATGTCGAGGCAATGCAGCCCTTCCGCATCGACGGCAAAATGCTTGAGGGCATGTTCGAGCTTGAGGGCGGCGCGCGAGACGTAATGGCGGGCGGGATCGGCGGTTTCGATGCGGGCGGTTTCGGCAACCATCTGGGCGGGCTTCGAAGCCGCAGTGCCGTCGACGCTGACGGTACCGCGCAGAATTGCGTCCCGGGCCCGGGCCCGCGTCGGGTAGAAACCGCGGGCGGCGAGAAGCTCGTCGAGCCGGTGGCGCGTCACTCCACGTCCAGGGGCTCGGTTCCGCCAGGCGTTCCGTCCGGCTTGAGCGTGATTTTCTCGATGCGGGCCTCGGCGTCCTTGAGCAGCTTTTCGCAATGCTTCTTCAAGGCCTCGCCACGCTCATAGATCGAGATCGATTGCTCGAGATCGACCTTGCCGGATTCGAGCTTCTCGACGATGCTCTCCAGTTCGGCGAGGGCCTTCTCGAAGGGGAGCGTGGAGACATCTACGGCGGTCATTGCGAAACGTCCTCGGTTTTCGGATCGGCGGTTCCGTGCATCAGCGCCCGCAGGTGAACGGCGGCCGAGCCGGCCAATGCCTGCAAGTCATAGCCGCCTTCGAGCACGGAAACAACGCGGCCGCCGGCCCGCTTATCGGCGGTATCCATGATCTTCAGGGTTATCCAGGCGAAGTCCGGTTCGGCGAGACGCAGGCCGCCGAGGGGATCGCGGTGATGGGCGTCGAAACCGGCCGAGACGATCACCAGGTCGGGGCGGAATTTATCGAGAGCCGGCAGAATCACGGCGCCCATGGCCTCGCGGAATTGCCCGGTGCCATCGCCGGCACGAAGCGGCGCGTTGAAGATATTGCCCTCCCCCCTCTCCTGGCTGGCGCCGGTGCCGGGATAGAGCGGCATCTGGTGAGTCGAGCCGTAGAAAAGATCGCGGTCGGACCAGAAAATATCCTGGGTGCCGTTGCCGTGGTGGACGTCGAAATCGACCACGGCGATGCGTTCGGCGCCGTGGGCGCGGCGGGCATGGTGGGCGGCAATGGCCGCCTGATTGAAGAAGCAGAAGCCCATGGCGCGGTTCGATTCGGCATGGTGGCCGGGCGGGCGCAGGGCGCAGAAGGCATTGTCGGCCTCGCCCTTGAAGACCGCATCGACGGCGGCGCAGGCGGCGCCCACACCGCGCAGGGCCGCTTCCAAAGTGCCGGGCGACATGGCGGTGTCGGGATCGAGGAATTCAAAGCCGTCTTCGGGCGCGGCGGCGCGGATGCGGGCCAGATGGGCGGGAGTGTGGGCGAGCAGGATGTCCTCGTCGCCGCCGAGGGGCGCCGCGCGGCGGATCAGGGCATCGAAGGCGGGGGTCGCGAGGGTCTTGGTTACGGCCTCGATGCGGCCGACGCGCTCGGGGTGGCCGTCGGGTGTCACATGGGCGAGGGAGGCCGGGTGAGTATAAAGCAATGTGCGCATGGGCTTGTGGTAGCTGGAAAATCCGCCGCCTGCTATAGAGCCGCCTGAATGACTTCCGCCAACGATATCGCCGCCGCCGCCAATGCGCTGAAGCGCGGCGAACTGGTGGCCTTTCCGACCGAGACGGTCTATGGCCTCGGCGCCGATGCGACCGACGACCGGGCGGTGGCCTCGGTCTTCGCGGTCAAGGGCAGGCCTGCCTTCAACCCGCTGATTTCGCATGTGGCGGAGGCGGAAGCCGCCTTCCGGCTGGGGGAATTTTCCGGGGAGGCCAGGCGGCTGGCCAAGGCCTTCTGGCCGGGGCCGCTGACCCTCGTGGTACAGCGAGCCAGGGATTGCCCGGTATCGCTGTTGGCTTCCGCCGGGCTTCCCAGCATTGCGCTCAGGGTTCCGGACCATCCGGTGGCGCTGGAACTGTTGCGGGCGGTGGGGCGGCCCGTGGTGGCGCCGAGCGCCAATCCGTCCGGCCGGGTGAGCCCGACGACGGCGGAGCACGTGCGCCGGGGGCTGGGCAAGCAGGTGGCGATCATTCTCGACGGCGGGCGTTGCAAGGTGGGGGTTGAATCGACGGTCGTCAGTTTCCTCGAGGGACGGCCCACGATGCTGCGGCCAGGCGGAATCGCCCGCGACAGGATCGAGACTGCAATCGGCAGCCCGGTCGGCGTCGAAACTCACGCGGCGCGGCCGCATGCGCCGGGCCAGTTGGCGAGCCACTATGCGCCCAGCGCGGAATTGCGCCTGCATGCCGAGGCTCCGCGCAATGGCGAGGTCTATCTGGGTTTCGGGGCGCGGGACTTCGGGCCTTACAATCTTTCGCAAAAGGGCGATGTGGTGGAGGCGGCCGCCAATCTGTTCCGCCTGCTGCATGACATCGACGCCACGGGGGCCGTGAAAATCGCCGTTGCACCGATCCCGCATCAGGGCCTCGGCGATGCCATCAACGACCGGCTCAAGCGGGCGGCGGCGCCCAGAGAAACGACATGACCATCAAGCCATCGGCGGAAACGCTCGACCGCCTCGCCGCCATCACCGGCGAGAAATACGCAATCCGCTCGCCTGCGGAAATGGACGGATACATGCATGAGTGGCGCGACCTGTGGCACGGCAAGTCGCCGATGGTGCTGCGGCCCGGTTCGAGCGATGAAGTCTCGCGCATTTTGGCGATCGCCAACGAGACGCGCACGGCAATCGTGCCGCAAGCGGGGAATACCGGCCTCGTCGGCGGGCAGATCCCCGACGACAGCG
>JANMQL010000304.1:0-1917 GCA_031370475.1 Hyphomicrobiales bacterium
CACCGGCTGCCAGATGGGCGGTTGGTTCCGCAAGGAAATCAAGACGATGGACGACATGAAGGGGCTGAAGTTCCGCGTCGGCGGCTTCGCGGGCCTGATCCTCCAGCGTCTCGGCGTGGTGCCGCAGCAGATCGCCGGCGGCGACATCTACCCGGCTCTGGAAAAAGGCACGATCGACGCCTGCGAATGGGTCGGTCCGTACGATGACGAGAAGCTCGGCTTCAACAAAGTCGCCAAGTACTACTACTACCCCGGTTGGTGGGAGGGCGCCTCGCTGGGCTCGCTCTACATCAACAACGATGCCTGGGCGAAGCTGCCCAAGATCTACCAGAGCATGCTCGAGACGGCGGCCGGTCTGGTCACCTCGTGGATGGTGCCGAAGTACGATGCGGTGAACCCGCCGGCGCTGCGCCGCCTTCTGGCCAACAACGTGAGCCTGCGGCCCTTCCCCGCGGAGGTCATGCAGGCCTGCTACAAGGCGGCCAACGAGGTATTCGACGAAACGATGGAAAAGAACGCCGCCTTCAAGAAGGTCTTCGTACCGTGGAAGAAATTCCGCGACGAGCAGAACCTCTGGTTCAGCGTGGCGGAGAAGAGATTCGACGACTTCATGATCGGCGCAACGCGCACCCCATCGGTGGCGCCCGCAAAGAAATAACTGCCCTTCATGTTTGGGAAAAAGCCCCGCGCGTGCGGGGCCTTTTCTTTGGCCGCGTGAAACCGCAGGCCGCTGCGCCGCGCTATTTCTTCGGGGCCTCGGGCGCGGTGGCGGGTGCCTTGAACGCATCCTGCAGCGACTGCGTCGCCTCGTCGGCCTTTTCCTGCTGCTGTGTTTCCGTCGGCGCGGCGCCGGGCATCCCGCTGGCATCCGACGCGGGCGTGTCCTCCTGCTGGATGTTGATTTCGATCTTGTTGGGGTCGAGCGTGGACTCGCCGGCCTTGTACACCATGACCATCTGCGGGAACAGGATGACCAGCGCCACCATGATGAGCTGGATGACCACGAACGGCACCGCGCCCCAGTAGATCTGGCCCGTCGTGACCTTGGCGGTGAGCTTGCCCGTAAGTTTGTCGAGGTAGTCCTTGGCCGGCGCGACGCTGCGCAGGTAGAACAACGCGAAACCGAAAGGCGGGTGCATGAATGACGTCTGCATATTGACGCCCAGCAGCACGCCGAACCAGATGAGGTCGATGCCGAGCTTGGCCGCGACCGGGCCGACCAGCGGAATGATGATGAATGACAGCTCGAAGAAATCCAGGAAGAACGCGAGGAAGAAAATGAGGATGTTGACGACGATCAGGAAACCCAGTTGTCCGCCCGGCAGGTTGACGAGCAGATGTTCGACCCAGACCGGGCCGTTGACGCCATAGAATGTCAGGCTGAATACACGCGCTCCGACCAGGATGAACACGACGAACGCAGTGAGCTTGGCGGTCGAGTCCATGGCCTGTTTCAGGAGCTTCCACTTAAGGCGGTTACGCGCCAGCGCCATGATCAACGCGCCGGTGGCGCCCATGGCACCGCCTTCGGTCGGCGTCGCCACACCGAGGAAGATCGTGCCCAGCACCAGGAAGATCAGCGCGAGCACCGGGATCAGCACGAAGACCACGCGCTCGGCGAGCTGCGACAGTAATTTCAGCTTGAGAAGCTTGCCGATCAGCGCGGAGAAGAACGCCACCGCAGTGCCCACGGATGTAGCAATGACGATCATCTCGTCCAAAGGCGCGTCGGGCGGGAAATACCACTTGGCGAAGGCGACCGCAGCGACGACCGACAGGACGAACAGCACGAGCAGCGAGCGCGCGCCGGTGTCGCCGTTCGGTTCCTTCAATGTGCGCGCTTCCACAGGCAGCGCGGGGGCCCAAGCCGGCTTCAGGGCGCAGACGCCCATCGTGTAGACGGCGTAAAGGCAGGCC
>JANMQL010000307.1:0-8414 GCA_031370475.1 Hyphomicrobiales bacterium
ACTCGCTGGTCCGCTTCAAGACCGGGGGTGAAAATCTGGCGGTGTGGATCATCTCGCAGCGCATGATGCCGCCGATCGCCATCGTATTTCCGGTGTTCCTGCTCTATGTGTTCTTCGGCTGGGTCGACACCTATCACGGCCTCATCCTGCTCTACACCGCCTTCAGCCTGCCTTATGTGATCTGGATGATGCGGGGCTATATCGAAGACATCCCGATCGAACTGGAGGAGAGTGCGCTGGTCGACGGCTGCACGCGCTGGCAGGTGCTGTGGAAGGTGGTGATTCCGATGGCGCGCTCGGGGCTGTTCGCCACCGCCGTCTTCACCTTCGTTTTTGCCTGGAACGATTTCCTTTTCGCGCTGGTGCTGACGAGGACGGAGGTCACGACCTACACGGTGCAGGTCACCCATTATTTCGGCGGGCAATCGAATTTTTGGGCCAAGATCGCGGCCATGTCGGTGCTCGGCACAATTCCCGTCTTCTTCGTGGTCGCCACCATGCAGCGCTATCTGGTGCGTGGCATTTCGATGGGCGCAGTCAAGGGCTAGGCAATGGCGGATCTGAAGATCAGCGGACTTCACAAGCACTACGGCACCTTCCACGCGGTGAAGGGCGTCGACCTGGAAGTCCCGTCGGGCGAATTCACCGTGCTGGTGGGGCCGTCGGGTTGCGGAAAATCGACGCTGCTGCGCACCATCGCCGGGCTGGAAGAGGCGAGCGCCGGCACCATCGAGATCGGCGGACGCGATGTGACCTGGGAGAGGCCGCGCGACCGCGACATCGCCATGGTGTTCCAGAATTACGCCCTCTATCCCTACATGAATGTCTACGAAAACATCGCCTTCGGCCTCAGGGCGCGGAAATTCGCCGAAGCCGAAATCGGCAAGCGGGTGAAACGCGCCGCAGATATGCTGGGGATCGGGGCCCTGCTCGAGCGCCTGCCGCGCGAGCTCTCCGGCGGCCAGCGCCAGCGCGTCGCCATCGGCCGCGCCATCGTGCGCGATGCCCGCCTCTTCCTCTTCGACGAGCCCCTGAGCAATCTCGATGCCCAGCTACGCGACGAGATGCGGGCCGAAATCAAGCGGCTGCACCAGGAACTGGGCCGCACCATGATCTATGTGACCCACGACCAGATCGAGGCGATGACGCTGGCCGACCGGGTGGTACTGCTGCGCGACGGCACGATCGAGCAGCAGGGCGCGCCGCTCGACCTGTTCGAGCGGCCGGCGACGCGCTTCGTCGCCGGCTTCCTCGGCAGCCCGAAAATGAATTTCATATCCGCCAGTCTGTCGGGCAAGACGCTGACGCTGGCCGATGGCACCAAACTCATGCTGCCGCAGGCGCGCAAGGCCGCATCCGGCGCCGTCATTCTCGGCATCCGGCCGCAATATATCGCCAAGGCCGGCAAGACCGTCGCCGCCGGTCACGCCAAGGTGGCGGTCAAGATCGAACTGCTGCAGCCCACCGGATCGCGGCTGCATGTGACATTCCCGCTCGGCGGAACCACCGCCGTGGCCGAGCTCGAGGCCCATGACGCAAAGGCGCCGGGCGAGAAGCTCGTGCTCGACATCGACATGACCCGTGCCATCGTCATCGATCCCGCCAATGGCCGAGTGATCTGAGAGAAGGAGGGTTCCATGGTCCAGAAGAAGCCGAGCCGCGCCATCAAGCTCTTCGGAACCGAGGTTCCGGATGGCAAGCGGCGCGAACTCAAGGCCGGCCCCCTGACGGCCGTGCTCGACAATGGCGGGCTGCGCTATATCCGCTATCGCGGCGTCGAAGTGCTGCGCGGCATCGCCTATCTGGTGCGCGACAAGAACTGGGGCACCTATACTCCGGCCATCGAAGGCCTCAAAGTCAGGCAAGGCAAGGACGGTTTCACGGTGAGCTATGGCGCCACCTGCCACGATGCCGATCAGGCAATCCGCTACGATGCGAAGATCGAGGCCAGGGCCGACGGCACGCTTGTCTTTGCCGCCACCGGCACGCCCGCCACCGATTTTCTCACCAATCGCACGGGCTTCGTGGTGCTGCATCCGCTCGACGGCATCGTGGGCAAGCCGGTCGGTGTGGTGCACACGCACGGCAAGCGCGAGAACCGGAAGTTCCCGAAATTCATCAGCCCAGGCCAGCCGATTTTCGAAATCCGCTCGCTCAGGCACACTGTCATGGCCGGCGTCACCGCCACCGTGCTGATGGAAGGCAACAAATTCGAGATGGAGGACCACCGTAACTGGATGGATGCCTCCTACAAGACCTATGTCTGCTCGCTGCGCGATCCCTGGCCCTATACACTCGCCAAAGGCAAACCATTCACGCAAACCATCACGCTCACGGTTTCCGGCCAACCCACCAAGGCCGCGGCAAAGCGGGCGGGTGGCGCCATTCAGATATCGCTCGGAGGCAGCAAAGGCCGCCTGCCGGCTATCGGCGTCGGCGTACCGATGGGCGAGGCGCGAGCCGCACTTGCCGCGGCCGATCTCATCGCCGTGGCGGGCCCTGCTCATTTCGTCTGCCAGATCGACGGGCGCCAGACGGGGCAGGCCCAGGCGGCGGCGGCTTTTCGCGAGCTGAAGGAGCGCACCAGGATTCCGGTGACGCTGGAGATCGTCCTGGCAGCGAAGGAACCGGCGGAAAAGGAAGTCGCTGGCATCGCCGCGGCGCTGCGCGAGGGCGGCCTTAAGCCGGACGCGGTGGCGATCACGCAGATGCACGATCTCAAGTCTTTCCAACCCGGCACGCCGCGGCCCTGGGGACCGAGCTATGAGGAAATGGCGGCGGCGGCGCGAAAAACCTTTCCCGGCCTGCGCCTTGGCGGCGGCATGCAGTCCTTCTTCACCGAGATCAACCGCAAGCCGCCGCCGCAGGGCGTCTTCGACTTCATCACCCACACGGTCTGCCCCATTGTTCACGCGGCGGACGATATTTCGGTCATGGAGACGCTCGAATCCCTGCCCTGGATCGTCGCCTCGACGCGCGCCATGATCGGCAAGTCGCCCTATCATATCGGGCCTTCCGGTATCCCCTGCCGCGACAACCCCTATGGCGCGGCGGTCGCCGCCAATCCCCATAACGGCCGCGTTTGCCTCTCCGACATGGACCCGCGCCAGCGCGGACTATTCGCGGCGGCCTGGAATCTGGGCCTGGTGGCGGCGGCGGCGCGCGGCGTCATCGACAGCGTGGCACTTGGCGCCGCCACCGGTCCCCAGGGGATCATCTACCGCAAGGCGGATTACCCGCAGCCGTGGTTCGACGGCGCTGGCGCTTCGGTCTATCCCGCCTTTCATGTCCTCGCCGGCCTCGCCCCGGCCAGCGGTGCGAAGCGCCTTGAAGCAGTCTCAAGCGCACCATCGCAGGTAGCGGCGCTGGCCTATCGGACGAGATCGGCTTCGGCTCTGTGGCTTGCGAATCTCACCGGCGAAAGGCAGAAGGTGAAGGTAAATGGATTCGATGGCACGGCGCGCCTTCACATGCTGACCGGCGGAAATTTCGAGACGATCGCCAAGGACGCGCGTTTCCTCGGCAAGGGCGGCGAAATCCTGAGGCGGGTTGGCGCGGTCGAACTCGGCCCCTATGCCGTGGCACGCATCGCCACGGCCTGAGCCATGTTGCTTGGCTGCATCGCCGACGACTTCACGGGCGCCACCGATCTCGCCAACACATTGACGCGGCGCGGCATGCGCACTCTGCAGACGATCGGCATTCCGAATCGCCGCCTGCCGGCGGCCAATGCGGTCGTCATCGCCCTCAAGTCGCGCACCATCGAGGCGGCGGAGGCGGTCGCGCAGTCGCTCGAGGCCTGCCGCTGGCTCAAGAGTCACGGCGCCGAGCAAATCTATTTTAAATACTGCTCGACCTTCGACTCGACCGACCGGGGAAATATCGGACCGGTCGCCGAGGCTTTGCTTGCGGAGCTGGGTGGCGGCCTGGCGGTGGCCTGTCCGGCCTTTCCCGAGAATGGCCGCACCGTTTATCTCGGCCATCTGTTCGTCGGCGGCGAGCTGCTTTCCGAATCGAGCATGCGCGACCATCCGTTAACTCCGATGCGCGATGCCAATCTGGTGCGGGTGCTGGCCGGACAGACGAAACTCAAGGTCGGGCTGGTGCCCTATACTACGGTCAAGAGAGGCTCGGCACCCATCGTATCGGCGCTGGCAAAACTGCGCCGCAACGGTCACGGACTCGCCATTGTCGATGCGGTCGACGATATCGATCTCGAAAAACTTGGCGAGGCCTGCGCCGGAGCCGCCCTGGTCACCGGCGGTTCCGCCGCCGCCGCCGGTCTGCCCGGGAATTTCCGCCGGCAGGGGGTGCTGGCCGACCGGGCGCCGGTCGTCGATCTGCCGGAAGTGGGCGGCCCCCTGGCGGTGTTGTCAGGGAGCTGTTCGCAGACCACCCTTGTGCAAACGGAAGAATTGGCGAGGACCTGCCCGGCCCTGAAACTCGATCCCGACCGGCTGGCCGGCGATGCCGAGACGGCGATTGCCGAGGCTGTGTCGTGGGCGCTGGATCACGTTGGCAAGGGCCCCGTGCTTATCCACGCCGGGGCGCCTGCGGCGGAGGTGGCGGCGGCACAGGAGAAATTCGGCCGCGACCGAGCGGGAGCGATGATCGAGGGGGCCCTGGCTTCGATCGCCAAGGCCCTGGTGGCGACGGGCGTGCACCGGCTGGTGGTGGCGGGCGGCGAAACCTCCGGCGCCGTGGTCAAGGCGCTGGGCATCGAGGCCCTCGAGATCGGCCCGCAGATCGAACCGGGCATTCCGGCCACCATTTCGATCGGCATGCCGCGCCTGGCTCTGGCGCTCAAATCCGGAAATTTCGGCGGCCCCGGATTCTTCCTCAAGGCGGTCGCGGCATTGCGCTGATGGGCAACCGCCGTATTGAGCCGCAAAAGCCCATTTGAATTAAGCGGTTGGATGTGTTGTGCTGAGGCCGGGATCGGGACAAGACATGGCGCTCAAACGAACCACGCATGAATCAGCCCGCCGTGCCGGCGAGCCTCTGCTCCGGCTTGAAAACATTACGCGCAATTTCGGCGCCATCGAGGCGCTGCGCGGCATCAGCTTCGACATCGGCCGCGGCGAGGTTGTGGCGCTGCTCGGCGACAATGGCGCCGGCAAGTCGACACTGGTCAAGATCATCGCCGGCGGCCTCGCCGCCACGTCGGGGCGGATGATCTTCGAGGGCGTCGAGCGCAACTTTGCCTCGCCCGCCGATGCCAAGGCGGCGGGCATTGAGACGGTCTATCAAGACCTGTCGCTGTGCACCAATGTCGATGTGGTGGCGAATTTTTTCATGGGCCGCGAAATCGTCAGTCGCCGATTCGGCATTCCGGTGCTGCAGGAAGACGCCATGCAGGCAGTGGTGGAAAAGGCCATGGCCACCGCCGGCACCAAAATTCCCTCGCTGCGCATCAATGTCGAGCATCTGTCGGGCGGCCAGCGCCAGGCCATCGAGCTCAACCGCTTCGTCCATTGGGGCGGCAAGCTGGTGCTGCTCGACGAACCCTTCGCGGCATTGGGCGTCGAACAGACGCGGCGCGGCCTCGACATGATCAAACGCGTCGCGGCGCAAGGCATCGGCGTCGTCATCATTACCCACATCATGGCGCAGGCCTTCCAGGTGGCGGACCGCATCGTGGTCATCCGCCAGGGCAAAGTGGCGGGCGATGTGGCGCGGGGCCGGACCAGCCCCGATGACGTCGTCGGCATGATGACCGGCGAGGCCCCCGCGGCCCCGCCCAAGAAACGAGACCGAACGGTCCGCCAACAACAATGATAACAGGAGACATCGCATGAAACGAATATTTGCTACATTGATCGGTGCCTTGGCGCTTGCCGCCACAGCACTGCTTTCTCCGGCCTATGCCGCGTCGAAAGGCAAGATCTACTACATGGTGCCGACCCTGCTCGACGAGTTCCAGACCGAGTCGGTGAGCGCCATCGAGAAGTTCCTCAAGGAGGTCGGCTATGAGCCGATCACGCTGAACGCCGACAACAAGACCGATCTGCAGCAGAGCCAGATGAACGACACGATCCTTCTGAAACCCGCCGCCATCATTCTGGCCGCCGTCGATTTCAACGCCCTGCAGCCGTCGATCGAAAAGGCCCGCGCCGCCGGCATTCCGGTGATGATCTTCGACCGCCAGATCACCGCGACGCCGTCCGACTTTACCTCGGTCGCCGGCACCGTCGAGATCGGCTATGTGGCGGCCGGCGAAATCCAGCGGCTGCTCAAGGAGAAGAACGGCGAGGTCAAGGGTAAGATCCTGCAGGTGCTCGGCGACCCGGCCGATCCCTACACCCTCGACATCCAGAAAGGCTTCGAGGAGAAAATGCAACCCTTCCCGGGTGTGCAGATCATCTCGCTGCCGGCCATGCAGTGGGAAGCCTCCAATGCCGGAACCATCGTCGCCGACCAGATGGTGGCGAACCCCGACATCGACCTGATCTTCGTGCATGCGGCGCATCTCGCCGTCGCCGCGGTCGCTTCGCTGGAAGCCAAGGGCAAGAAGCCGGGCGACGTCATGCTGGTGTCGTCGAACGGCGCGCCCGTCGGCCTCGATCTCATCCGCAAGGGCTGGGAGAATGTCGAAGTCGAGCAGCCGCTCTATGCCCAGGCCGCGGCCATCGCCATGTTCGCCGACAAGGTGGTGAACAAGCAGGAGCTCAAGCCCGGCACCTATAAGGTACTGGGACTGGACTCGACGCTCACCGTCGAAGCCTGGGGACCCAACCTCAAGATTCCGGGGGCGGCGATCACCAAGGATAACGTCGACGAGGCGCGCTTCTGGGGCAATCTCAAGGCGCCCAGCGATCCGGTCACACCGGTCGAATAACCCAGCCACACTGCAAACCCGGATCGCACCCCGCGGTCCGGGCAACCTCACCGGATAGAGTCGATGATTTCCACCCGCCAAAGAGCCGTTGTCGAACTCATTCTCGACAATCTCGTCTGGTTCATGCTCGTCGCCGTGCTGGCGGCGTTCTCGCTCACCATTCCGAATTTCTTCCAGATCGGCATTTTCGCCAACATCGTCGAACAGTCGACCTTCGTCGGCGTCATGGCTATCGGCCTCGCCATCGTCATCATCGCCGGCAACATGGACCTGTCGGTCGAATCGATCGCGGCCCTCACCGCCATGGTGACCGGCATATTGTTCTGCGCCCGCGGCATCGGCCTCGGTTACACGCTCACCCCGGAATGGCTGGTGCTGCCGGTGTCGCTGCTCATTGCCCTCGCCGTGGGAGGCCTGATCGGCGCCCTCAATGGCTGGCTGGTGGTGAGTCTGAAGATGAATGCCTTCATCGTCACACTCGCCTCCTATATCTGGGTGCGAGGCCTCGTCGTGGCGATTTCGGGCGGCCGGTCGGCCCAGGACCTGGCGCCGTCGCTCCGGGTGATCGGCATCCAGACCTTCATCTTCATTCCGCTGATCGCCTGGATCGCCATCGCCTGTTTCGTGATTTTCTCCTTCATCCTGGTGAAAACGCCCTTCGGCCGGCATGTCACGCTGATCGGCGGCAATGCGGTCGCGGCCTTCCGGGCCGGCATCAAGGTCGACCGGCTGATCGTCGTCACCTTCGTGCTGGCGGGCGCCATCGCCGGTCTGGCCGGCTGGCTGCTGGCCATACGCACGTCCGGCGCCACCGCCAATCTCGGCACCGGCATGCTGTTCAACGCCTTCGCCGCCGTGGTGATCGGCGGCGTCAGCCTCAAGGGCGGCATTGGGCAATTGCCCGGCGTCTATGCCGGCGTGCTGCTGCTGTCGTCGATCCACACGGCAATCAACCTGATGGGGCTTCCGGCCCATTACACCCAGATGATCCTGGGCGGACTGGTGCTCGCCGCCGTGCTGCTCGATACGGTCAAACTCTCCATCCGCCAGAGGCTTGCATGAGCGGCCGTCTCGAAAATCGCGTGGCGCTGATCGTCGGCGCCGCCCGCGGCATCGGTGCGGGCATCGCCGAACGCTTCGCCGAAGAAGGAGCGCGCATTGTCATCGCCGACACCGAGACGGAAGCCGGACGCAAGACCGCCCAGCGTCTGGCCGGTCATTTCGTCGAAACCGATATTTCGCGGAAGGATCATGCCGACCGTGCCGTGGCCGAGACGCTCTTGCATTTCGGCCATCTCGACATTCTGGTGCAGAACGCCGGCATCTATCCCTGGACGCTCATTGAAAACATCGAGCCCGAGGAATGGGACCGGGTCATGGCGGTCAACCTCCGGGGAACTTATCTCGCAGCCCGCGCCTGCCTGCCATATATGAAACAAAAGCGCCACGGCCGCATGGTGTTCACCTCCTCGATCACCGGCCCCCGCGTCACCAGCCCCGGCCACGGCCATTATTCGGCGTCGAAGGCCGGCATCAACGGCTTCATCAAGGCGGCGGCGCTGGAATTTTCCGGCTA